>JAFMEA010000055.1 GCA_017856985.1 Planktomarina sp. | reverse complement strand
ACCTAAGAAGGCTGCTGCACCTAAGAAGGCTGCTGCACCTAAGAAAGCAACCAAAGATGGCCCAACTGATGCTAAGGATTAAGCCTATATTGGGGCAGGGTCGATGCTTCTACTAACCACTTTTACATAAGAAGGAACGCGATTATGGCAATAACAGCTGCAATGGTGAAGGAACTGCGTGAAAAAAGTGGCGCAGGAATGATGGACGCTAAAAAAGCGTTAACAGAAAATAATGGCAACATGGAAGAATCCATGGATTGGCTTCGAACTAAGGGACTTGCTAAAGCTGCAAAAAAATCTGGCAGGACAGCTGCAGAAGGCCTTGTTGCCGTGGCAGTTACAGGTGGTGTTGGTGTTGTCGTTGAGGTTAACTCTGAGACTGACTTTGTTGGTAAAAATGCAGATTTCCAGTCAATGGTTTCTAAAATTTCCACAGCAGGCCTAAGTGTTGAGACGGTTGACGAGCTCGCAAATACTAAGGTTGATGGTAAGGCAGTATCTGAGCTCATTACTGATGCCATTGCTACAATTGGTGAGAACATGTCGTTGCGCAGAATGGCTAAAGTATCCGGTGAAACCGTTGTGTCTTATGTCCACAATTCCGTTGCTGATGGAATGGGTAAAATAGGCGTGTTGGTTGGACTTTCTGGAAATAACGAAGCTTTTGGAAAGCAAGTTGCAATGCACATTGCAGCGGCCAATCCTACAGCATTAAATGAGGCATCTTTGGATCCAGTTGAAGTTGAAAAAGAAAAACAGGTCCAGATGGACATCGCACGCGAGAGTGGAAAGCCAGAGGCAGTTATTGAAAAAATGATTGTGGGTAGGATGAAAAAATTTGTAGCAGAGTCGACTTTGATGGGGCAGGCTTTTGTGGTTAACCCAGATCTTACTGTTGAAGCGGCAGCGAGGGAAGAGGGTTTAGAGGTCTTAAGTTTCGTGAGACTGGAAGTTGGTGATGGAATTGAAAAAAAGACCGAAGATTTTGCGGCGGAAGTTGCGAAGACTATGAACGGTTAATATCTGATTATTAAAACAAAAGAGGCGCTTTTGGGCGCCTTTTTTGTTTGTTATTCCCAAGATACTTTCATTTCAAAGTTTAACTTATAAAATGTCGGGTGAGTATTAATAGTCGGTTAAGTATCGTCTATGCTATTATTCGCATAATAGGTATTATGTTAAATTATTAATATTCAATTAATAAAGGGCGTAACCAGAGCCCCGAACAGTACGAATAACGTCCTCTGCTCCAAATTGGCTCAAAACCTTACGTAAACGTCCAATATGAACGTCCACAGTACGCGTCTCTCCATCAAATTCGCGCCCCCAAACCTGATCCAGCAAAGTAACGCGCTTAAATACTTTTCCAGGCTGTTCGATTAAGGCTAACAGCAATGCATATTCCCGTCGTCCCAGTGTAATCTCACGGTCCGCGTACCATACGCGTTGCGTTTCCGTATCCATGCGTAAGTCGTCATGCTGTAGCTCCGCTCCCATAGTAGCTGGCCGTGTGCGTTTAAGTTGAAGTTTAATTCGTGCCAAAAGTTCTTGAATGCCATAAGGTTTTTGCAGGTAGTCATCAGCACCAGTCTCCAAACCACGCACCTTGTCCAATTCCTCAGAACGCGCCGAGAGCATGATTATTGGAATGGCCTGCGTGTCTTTACGCACTTTGAGCTGACGACAAATCTCAATCCCAGAAGTTCCTGGCAGCATCCAATCAAGCAAGATCAAATCTGGCAGCTGCTCTTCAATCAGTTGCAACGCCTTATCCCCATCTACAGCCTGCACAGTCTCATAGCCTGCCGAAGTGAGATTATAAGCCAGCACAGCCTGTTGTGCAGCTTCATCCTCAACAATTAAGATCTGTGCATTAATTCTCATTTACAGATCATCTGCCACGGCCAGATTGCCCTTGGGTCGTGCATCTTCAGGCAACTCACCACTCACCGAATAAATCACTTGTTCCGCAATATTGGTTACATGATCGCCCATGCGCTCCACATTTTTTGCAATGAAATGTAAGTGCATACAGGTCGAAATTTTGCGTGGATCCTCCATCATATGAGTCAAAATCTCACGAAATAATCCGTTATACATCTGATCGACCGTGTGATCGCGCAGACGAACGGCTAATGCCAAATCGGTATTGCGGGCCACATAGGCGTTTAAAACATCGCCTAGCATAGCCTCCACTTCCTTGATCATCCGCAACAAGCTGCCCTCTGAGCCATCAATCGTTGCACTTCCAATCAGTAAAGAAGTCCGCTTGGCCAAGTTCTTAGCGTAATCCCCTACCCGCTCTAAAGCGCCAGCTATTTTCATAACTGAGAGCACCGCCCGCAGATCCGAGGCCATGGGTGCGCGTAAGGCAATCAACCGCGCACAGTCTTCATTGATCAACATCTCGAGCGCGTCAATTTTCTTGTCATCGCCACGCACCCGTTCGGCTAACTCAACATCGCGGTTTTTCAAAGCTCTGGCGCTATCTATCATCGCAGCTTCAACTAAGCCGCCCATCTTCATGATGTTTGATTGAATGCCTTCTAAATCTCGGTCAAATGCTGTTGAAATGTGCTGTTCTTGCATGGTTTTATCCGATCCGTCCGGTGATATAGCTTTCGGTGCGTTTGTCGCTTGGGTTGGTAAAAATGTGGCTTGTATAGCCATATTCGACCAATTCCCCAAGGTGGAAAAATGCAGTTCTGTCACTAACACGTGAGGCCTGCGCCATCGAGTGGGTTACAATAACAACGCAATATGAGCTGCGCAACTCGTCAATCAATTGTTCAATCTGCGCAGTAGCGATGGGATCGAGCGCAGAGCATGGCTCATCCATTAGCAGTACCTCCGGCTCGGTTGCCACAGCCCGTGCAATACACAGACGTTGCTGCTGGCCACCGGACAAACCTGTCCCAGGTTCTTGCAGCCGATCCTTTGCCTCATCCCATAGCGCCGCCCGACGCAGGGACTTTTCAACAATTTCATCTAGTTCTAATTTATTTCTCGCCATGCCATGAATTTTTGGACCATAGGCGACGTTGTCATAAATAGACTTTGGAAATGGGTTTGGTTTTTGAAACACCATGCCCACTTTGGCGCGCAGCTGTACGGGATCAACTCTACGGTCATAGATGTCTTCCATATCAATCATGATATCACCCGTCACGCGACACACATCAATTGTATCATTCATCCGATTGATACAACGTAGAAAAGTTGACTTTCCACAGCCTGATGGGCCAATAAAAGAGGTCACCATTTTATCGGCGATCTCGACATCGACTGATTTGATCGCATGGGCGGCACCGTAGAACACATCTACGTTTTTAGCTGATATTTTAATTGGTAATTTAGTCATACGACGTTAGGCCTTTTCGGAGTGTTGTTAAAACTACCAGCGCCGTTCATAGCGCCGACGTAAGAAAATTGCGAGTGCGTTCATGATAAGCAAAAACACCAGCAGAACGATGATGGCGCCCGATGCGCGCTCGACGAAAGAAGGATCAGCCCGTTGCGTCCAATTGAACACCTGAACTGGAAGCGCAGTTGAGGCCTCACCAAACAGGCCAGAGTCTGAGGTAAAGGCCGCCGGGTATTCACGCACGAAAGCCACCATGCCGATCAGCAATAGGGGTGCGGTTTCTCCCAAAGCTTGTCCAAGCCCGATGATGACGCCTGTGAGAATACCGGGTGCCGCCAATGGCAACACATGGTGAAGCACGGTTTGCATTCGTGATGCCCCTACCCCTAAGGCTGCATCTCGGATTGATGGTGGCACCGATTTCAATGCTGCACGAGCTGGAATGATGATCCGCGGCAAGGTCATCAGTGTGAGGACCAGACCACCGACCAAGGGCGAGGATTGATTGAATTGGGCCATATTGATAAAAATTGCCAGGCCCAAGATACCGTAAACAATGGAGGGCACAGCTGCGAGATTAGAGATATTCACTTCAATCACGTCTGTGAGGCGGTTTTTTGGGGCAAATTCTTCAAGATAGATTGACGCGGCTACACCAACAGGCAGGGCCACGAACAGCACCACAAGCATCATGTAAATTGATCCAAGTATGGCAACACCGAGGCCGGCAGCTTCAGGTCTTTGGTCCGAGGCATCCGGTGCAAGAATAAAGTTAAAGTTGAACCTCGTATACATCAAGCGCCGCTCTGCAAGGGCATCGGCAATATCCAATTGCCCAGGCTCGACGTTTTTGTCTAATTGCGCCGATGCACGATCAACCCTGCCTTTGAAATAGCCATCTATGCGGCCATTTGCCAAGAACTCCATTGTCACAGTGGATCCAATTAAGCTTGGATCTGCCAGAACCGCATTGCGCAGCGTCGCTGCACTTTCCTTAGAGAGAATTTCGCGCACCTCTTTGGCTTTGAGCCCTGTCTCAATACCCAAACGCTCCAATTGTGCGATTAACCCATCACCCAAAACCTTGAAATACCCGATGGTCGTTACTTTTTTCATAGCCACCAAGTCTCGCTGACCCTTCTTGTCCAGCTTGGCCTCGGGAAGCTCCAGCGTCACCTGCAGTTTTGTTTGCTGAAACGCAGTCATACCACTGGTGAAAATAGACACCAAAAGAATGACAAGCGCAACAATACCAACACTCACGGCTGTCAACCCATAGGCCCTAAATCTCAGTTCGGCATTGTTACGCTGTTGGGTTCGGGCATCTTTGACCAACAATGATCTATGTATTTTCGAATGATACAAATTCATTCGTATTGCTCCCTATATTTTCGAACAATGACGAGGGCGACGATATTCAGCCCCAAGGTTATAACGAACAATGACAGGCCCAAAGCAAAAGCCACCAAAGTTTCTGGGCTGGCAAAATCAGTATCGCCGGTGAGTTGTGACACGATTTTCACTGTCACTGTAGTCATGGCTTCAAACGGGTTGAGATCAAACCGCGCCGCAGCACCGGCACCCAAGACCACGATCATGGTTTCCCCAATCGCGCGTGATGCAGCTAATAGAACAGCGCCGACAATCCCGGGCAAGGCCGCAGGCACGACCACCTGACGAATGGTTTCGGATTTGGTGGCACCAAGGCCCAAAGATCCGTCCCTCATGGCCTGTGGAACTGCATTTATAATATCATCGGAAAGTGAGGAGACAAAGGGGATCAACATCACCCCCATTACAAGTCCAGCCGTCATGACAGAAGAGGATGAGCTGCCAAGCCCCAAGGGCTGAACGAAGAAGTCACGCAACATCGGTCCCACGGTGATCAAGGCAAATAGCCCGTAAACAATAGTTGGAATTCCTGCTAAAACCTCAATCGCAGGCTTGGCCACAGAGCGTAGGCTGGGGCTTGCGTATTCGGACAGGTAAATCGCCGCATAAAGCCCTACTGGCACAGCAATGATGAGAGAAATGAAACTGATATAAAGCGTGCCCCAAAGCAGCGGCAGAATGCTCAGCTGGCTTCCACCACGAAAATTTGGTGCCCAGACGGTGCCAAAGAAAAAGTCGCTCCAAGAATGTTGGCGAAAGAAAATGGCGCTTTCTGATAGCATGGAGATGACGATGCCAATGGTGGTTAAAATGGCTAAAGCAGAGGCCGCCATTAGTACTCCCATAATCCAGCGTTCACTGATCGCGCGGGCGCGTTGACTGGGCTTGACGCGTAAATAGGACAGCGCAGCACCGACTGCTGCAGTGATAATTACAAGGACTTGAAACAAACCATCAGAGATTAATGCATAACTTGGCCCCATGATCCGGACCACAAAGGCCCAACCCAATAATATCACTGTGGCAGGTAGAAAAGTTGTGAAAAATACCGTCTGGCCATAGGCTTGTGGCAAGGCTTGTAGCTGCCGCAAGTTCCCCTTTACCATAGCTATCGCTTTGCGACGTGCAGCAAAATAGCCGATCACCGCAATCAGTAAGATCATGCTAAAGGGAAATGATATTGAGACCATGGGAACGTCCTGCCAGATCAAATTAAAAAATACATAGAAGCAAGGGCATGTGCCCTCGCCTCCCTCTGCGCCTACTTAGTGATTTCGTCAGCTACAAGATCCTGAGTAGCCTCCAGCTCTGGATCTGACACCAAGCCATATTCAGCCAATGGGCCATCAGGACCGGAAATGTCATCAGAGACGAAAAATTCAGCAAATTCTTTGAGGCCGGGGATCACGTCGAGATGTGCTGCTTTGATATAGAAATATAGGGGTCGAGAGACGGGGTATTCACCCGCTGAGATGCTTTCAACATTTGGCACAACACCCGACATGGTAGCCACTTGCAGCTTGTTGGTGTTGTTTTCATAGAAGGCCAAACCAAACACACCGATCCCGTCTGGATTGGCTTCAATGCGCGCTAAAGTCTCAGTATAATCCCCATCAATGTCGACAGAGATGCCATCGGTGCGCAGAGCTATACAATCGTTCTCGGCCTGATTCATATCACCACCATTTGCCGCAACTATCGCCTCCAGCGCGCCAGTAGCTATACACCCCTGCAAAATCACTTGCTCTTCAAAGACTTCGCGGGTTCCATGTTTGGTGCCTGGCACAAAAGTTTGTAAAGGCTGTGCGGGCATCGCTGCATTGACCTCTGCCCAGGTCATGTTGGGATTGGAAATCATCGCACCATCCACCAAGATGGTATCTGACAGTGCCAAAAACCAATCCGACGGGGTGAAGGAAAAGGCGTTACCTTCAATATTAGACGCAAAAACAATACCATCATATCCAATGCGCACTTCGATAATCTCGGTAACGCCCGCCGCAGTACAGGCTGCAATTTCACGCTCTTTCATCGGGCGGGAAGCATTAGCAATATCGATGGTATTATCGCCCAATCCTTCACAAAACCGTTTTAGGCCAGAGGATGATCCACCAGATTCAACAACTGGGGTTGGGAAGTCGAAGTTTTCTCCAAAGGCTTCTGCCACAATGGCAGCATAGGGCAATACCGTAGATGATCCTGCAATTTGCACGTTGTCGCGGGCACAAGAGGCGCCTGCGACTGCACAGAGAGCAAAGGTTGAAAGAGTTGTTTTCGCGAATGCCATAAACGTCGTCTCCTATGAGGTTTCACCCCCAAGTGAGGGCGAGATCACATCTGATCTGAAGTGTGTTTAAGCGATTCTTGTAACAGTTTTGTGACAAAGCTCATAAAGGCAGAACCACCGCAAATGTCGTGCCCGAGCCTTCAACACTGGAGACATCTAACCGACCGTGATGGCGCTGTAGAATGTGTTTTACTATCGCCAAGCCAAGACCTGTGCCACCGGCATTGAGACTGCGGTGCTCATCTACTCGGAAAAACCGCTCAGTCAACCGAGGCACCAAATGCGCAGGGATTCCTGGGCCTTTATCCGATACGCAAATCCGCAGGGCTGGAATGTGAAGTTCCAAATCAAACTCGACGATTTCCACATCGATCCAGACACGAGGTCTCTGAGATCCTGCGCCGTATACCATTGCATTTTCCAGAAGGTTTACGAAGACTTGTACAAGTTGCGTGTGGTCACCGAGCACAGGTGGCTGGGCCACGCCTGCGTTTGAGGTGAGCTGTACACCCGCAACCTGCATGGCTTGCTCGACGTGACCACAGGCCTGCTTAATGACAGCGGTTATACAGATTTCCGTTTGGGGCCTTTGACGTTGTACATCCTCAACCTGACTGAGGGCCAATAGGTCCTTAATTAAGATCTGCATCCGATCCGCTTCAGTTGCCATAATACCCAGAAATGTTTCATGTGCCAAAGGATCAGCTTTTGCCGGCCCCTGTAGGGTCTCCAGCACCCCAATCATGACTGTCAACGGGCTGCGCAGCTCATGGCTGACATTGGCCACAAAGTCACGCCGCTGCTGATTTAATAGCTCTGCGGCCTGAATGTTTTCAAAACAGACCATTACTCCAGCTATGGGGTCCACTGGGCTAATATGCACCTTAAAAACGGTTTCGCCCTCAATTTTCCTCTGCACATACCGCGTTTTTTGCTCAATTTGAGCGTTGAGGCTCACATCAACAGCTTGAAGCACGTTTGGGTGTCTCATTATATTAACTAACAGAGTCTTGGATCCCGCCAACTCAAACATGGATTGGGCCGCAGAATTGAATTTGCCAACCCGCAAGTCTGGTCCCACAAGCAAAGACGGCCAAGGCAGGGCATTCAGGATATGATTGAATTCAGTCATAAATCAAAGCCCTAGCTGAGAACTTTCAAGCCCCTGGCAAAGTGGCGCATATTGGCTTGATAGCCCTGCGCAGATTGAAGCAGGCCCATAACCTCTGTGTCACTCAGCACCCTCGCCACCTTACCTGGTGCACCGACGACCAAGGAGTTGTCAGGGATGACCTTGCCTTCGGTCACCAAAGCCCCCGCACCTATCAAACAATTACGGCCAATTTTGGCCCCATTCAAAACTACAGCACCCATGCCTATTAGGCTTTGATCCCCAATCGTGCAGCCATGCAGCATTGCTTTGTGGCCAATCGTACAATTTATACCAATAGTCAGTGGAAAACCAATATCTGTATGCAAAACAGAGTTTTCTTGTACATTGGAGCCTGCGCCCACCTCAATAAGCTCATTGTCGCCCCGCAAAGTTGCTCCAAACCAGACTGATGTGCCAGCCAGTAACTTAACTCTGCCAATTAAATTCGCATCTGGAGCAACCCAAAATTCACCAATCGGTGGCAGATCTGGCGAAATGCCGTCTAATTCATAAATCATTGTGTTTTTCAAACTCAGTTTGAAGCGTTCTGACATGATCCAATAAGCCTGGTTGTTGACTTCTTCTGAGACGTTCCGCTGCCACAATAGATTTTAATTTAGCTTCGGTTTTATCTAAGTCATCATTTATGACCACATAATCATAGCCGGCCCAATGGCTAATTTCATCCCAACTTTTCTTCATCCTTTTTTTCACTATATCGTGGGTATCTTGTCCACGCTTTTCGAGCCTATTTTTTAATTCACTGATAGATGGTGGTAAGATGAAAATAGATAGGACATGTTCTTGTAGGGCTGAATTTGATATCTGTTGGGCTCCTTGCCAGTCGATATCAAACAAGACATCTTCGCCGTGATTTATGGCGTTCTCTACTGGTTTTTTTGGCGACCCATATGAACAGTCAAAAACTTGTGCATGTTCTAGCATTTCGCCGTCAGCGACTTGTTTGGAGAACTCTTCTTCGCTAACAAAAAAATAATCTCTACCGTTTTCTTCACCAGACCGCATACTTCTGGTTGTTGAAGAAACTGAAAAAGATAGCGAGGGATCCCATTTCATTAAGCGGCGAGAAAGTGTAGATTTTCCGGCTCCGGAAGGCGATGAAAGAATGATGAGTAAACCGCGCCTTTTATTATTCAACATTTTGCACCTGCTCCCGTATTTGATCGATGATCACTTTCATTTCAATACCAAGGGAGGTCAACTCCTTCGAACTAGACTTTGCGCATAATGTATTTGCTTCTCTGTTAAACTCTTGCATCAGAAAATCAAACTTTCGACCAACAGGCTCGGTTGAGTTTAACAGATCGTGTGCTGCATTTATATGTGCTGTAATGCGGTCTAACTCTTCTGCAACATCACTTTTAACTGCTAAAATAGCCATTTCTTGGGCTAGTCGATCAGGATCGATCAGTTGATCAAGTCGCTGTAATGCCGCCTGAAACGACGCCTCAAAATCTACTGATCTTGAAGCAAGTGTAGAGTTGCACGAGGTCACAAGACGCTCCATTGCCAAAATTCCATTTAGTATGACCTTATGTAAAGCTATACCTTCTGAACTTCTAGACGCCCGAAAGTCCTCAATTAACTTTGCTAAATGTGTAACTATAGCTTTAGTTAAGGCTTCTTTAGTTTCCTCAGTAGACTCAAAATCAGTGAAACCATTTTGAGAAGCAATATCCGCCAAGCTGATTGGTGAAACCGAAAGACCATTTTTTGTGGCTTGTTCTGAAACAATAGAAGCGTTTTCTAGAATATTACTTAACTTTTTGATATCGATTGTTCGGCCAGATAATGCTTCGGAAACAGAAATTTTTAATGAAAATTGTAAAGAACCTCGTGTTACGGAGTTAGAAATAGATTTACGGATTAATTGGTCCAAACCTATCAGCCAGTCCGGAACACGCGTACGTATATCGAGGCTTTTGTTATTGACCCCGCGTAACTCAATTGACCAATCATAAGGTCCTGTAGAGCCACTGAGGGCAGCCATCCCTGTCATAGAGCTCAGCATGATATGCCTCATTTTGAATTTAATTTAATTTAAAAAACAAAGCCTTGTTGGGCTTTACTAATTCTTAAAACCTTTTCATATCTAGTGTTAGATCGCCACTTTTGCTGATTTCATGCCCCGAGTCTGCCCCAGCTCTTCGGCCACTAAGAAGGCTAATTCAAGTGATTGCGACGCATTTAAACGTGGATCGCAGGCTGTATGATATCGGTCTGAAAGATTTTCATCGGTTACGGCACGAACACCGCCTGTGCACTCTGTTACATCTTGGCCCGTCATCTCAAAGTGAACTCCCCCGGGGATAGTGTTTTCTACGCGATGAATAGCGAAAAACTCCTGAACCTCTCGCAAAACACTTTCAAATGGCCTCGTTTTATATCCTGAAGATGCCTTGATAGTGTTTCCATGCATTGCGTCGCATGTCCAAACTACATTGGCCCTCTCTTCTTTCACCGCTTTAATAAGACGTGGCAGATGATCCTCAACTGAGCCTGCTCCAAAACGTGCTATCAAAGTCAAACGACCTGCTTCATTTTCTGGGTTCAGTTTGTTCATCAGTGTCTTTAAATCGTCTGCTGTCGTAGTTGGACCACATTTCAAACCAATTGGATTTTGTACACCACGGCAAAATTCTACATGCGCTCCGTCTGGCTGCCTTGTGCGGTCACCAATCCAAATAAAGTGTCCAGAACCTGCTACATGTTTACCTGATGTGCTATCTACACGACATAATGCTTCTTCGTATTCTAATAAAAGTGCTTCATGCGACGTGTAGAAGTCTACTGTGCCTAATTCGACGCTATTTTCCGCATTCAAACCAGCAGCCTGCATAAAATCTAAAGCGTCGGAGATACTATTTGCCATCTCACGATAGGCTGAAGCCTTCTCAGATTCGGTAAATCCTAACGTCCATGAATGCACCTGGTGCATATCTGCGAAACCACCTTTAGAGAACGCACGCAGCAGATTAAGCGTTGCTGAGGCTTGTGTGTAAGCCTGCAACATTTTTTTTGGATTTGGCTGTCGGGCTTTGACGCTAAATTCTAGCTCGTTGATTATATCGCCCCGATAGCTTGGTAATTCTAGCCCGCCTTGTATTTCAGTTGGCGCTGATCTTGGTTTGGCGAATTGACCGGCCATTCGTCCTACTTTAACGACTGGAACCTTTGCGCCGTAGGTTAAAACCATTGCCATTTGTAACATTACTTTAAAAGTATCTCTAATGTTATCTGCTGAAAACTCTTGAAAACTCTCTGCGCAGTCTCCCCCTTGGAGCAGGAAGGCCTCGCCGCGGCTAACTGCTGCCAGTTTTTGGCGTAGTGAACGTGCCTCTCCCGCAAATACTAACGGTGGATATTGACCCAGCTGTTTTTCAGTGGCTTTCAGCAGTTCACTATTGGTATATTCAGGCATTTGTATTCGTGGTTTTGCCCGCCAATCCGATTTTTGCCAGCTGGTCATTTTATTTAGCTCCGTTTATCGTAGATATGAACTTAAAGATAACGTGATTTTTATTGATAAACCACCGTAAAATATGTCTGATCAATTTAATCCCTTGACGGGCTCAATCTTCGGCGCCAAATGGGAATTATAGAATGCCGAATTGGGGCGCATTAAAAGGTAATCCCTATGGATGTTTCTGATCAACTTGTTGACGTTCAGGATCCACTCGCAAAACCACGCCGTTTTGTATTTGTTTTGCTGGAAAGCTTTACCATGCTCTGTTTCTCTGCGGCGGTAGAGTCTTTAAGAATTGCAAACAGAATGTCTGGCCGAGAACTTTACTCTTGGACGCTGATGTCAGAAA
>JAFMEA010000054.1 GCA_017856985.1 Planktomarina sp. | reverse complement strand
TTAATGGTGCACCCGACAGGATTCGAACCTGTGACCTCTGCCTTCGGAGGGCAGCGCTCTATCCAGCTGAGCTACGGGTGCTGATCTGGCTTGCGCTCAGACGATGTTTACTTTGAATTCCGGTCTTAAAAGTTTTTTGACTAAACCACCTACTAAAACCTAAAAATAAATATTATAAACTTAACAAATTGTCAAAATTGGTAAAAAGAAAATCAACAATCACCAAATTTTAGTATTAATTAATAAAATTGCATACCGGACAAATCTTAAGATTCAAGTGTTAATCAAAAATATTCTGTACATCCATATTGCTTTCGCCTTAAATTTGCTTCGCGTCTCTTCAGCAACCAACTGCTGCCGTCTGGATCATTTTCATAATAAGCTGCTGCAATTTCGACCAAAGCTCGGTAGGATTTACACTTAGTGCTATTGTCTCGCTGTGCTTGCTCATTTTCTAAGTATTTAGAGGTAACCGTGATAATTGTGCCAATTAGCAAAGCAATCATTAAGCTAAATAAAAATGAAAGCATGATCAGCTTCTTATGTTTTTTAATAAAAATCTTCAAATTAGAAACCTAAGACAATGTATGGCCCTGACAGTATACTCGATATTTTGTCTGAAACAGTGATGATTTTTCTACAATATTATTGTCTAAATAATATCAACGTAACCATGACTTTATTTTGATGGGCAATGTCGAGGAAAGCTCATTCGCCCCAAACGCGAATTTCACCACAATCTATATGAACAAACTGAGATCTAGAATATTTTCCCACACCACCGCCAGCACACTTTGCTGCAGCCCGGGCTACCTGATTTACAGTACGTCCTGGCATACTTATGTCCGCTGCTTGGCCCAATAGATGCAAAGATTTTTTTGCAACACCACCGCCCAAGCGTGACCTTAGCAGTTTGTTTGTACTTTTAGTGCGATATCCAGAAAGCAAGTGTAATGGTGATTGAGTGTCAAGAACACGTTGTGTAGCAGAAATTATATCAATCGTCCGTGTGTCGATCTCGTAGCTTTTGTTTTTCCGCAAATCTCTCATGAACCAGTCGACTTCTGTTAAAGCGTCTTTAATATATTTACCCTCTATCCAGTAAATCATATCTATCGATTCACCACTTCTTAAAGAGTACATTTTTATACGACGAATATCATTGGGCCCATTAAGAAAAGTATTTGCATTCAGATAATTAGGAGCTAAAAAAGTAGAGGTTGCAGCGAAAGACTGCAGCAGGTGGCGGCGAGAAATTAATGAGGTTTTATATTTCATATTTGTTATTTTCTCAGATTTATTTACAGCTGTACAAATTACTTGTTCGAAAAAATTAACTAAAACAGGTCTTGGATATTAAAAAGCTCTCTATATAACTAAACGGACAAAATTCAGATTTTTTAGCACTTTTTTGAAATTATAATAAAAAATAACTGGCTACAATTATAAATTTGGAAAACAGATTTTTTTTATTTTTAGAAACTATCTTTATTCTTATACTACTTAATGCACTGTGATTTTTAAATGCGAAGTTTTTTTATTACTTTATTAAATTTTTGTTTAGTCGCCCTCTTTCGACGACTGTTAATCGCAATAACGATGGCTAATTTCACTTTAATATTTTTTTTAAGCACTAATGTTGCATCAGCTGAGTCAATTTCCGTCAAGCAATTTATTGCTAAAGCAAGCTTCCAGAATGATTATGTGTTCCAGTTTTATAAGAACCGCAATTATAAATTATTCTGGTTAGGAAATACTGGAGATAACTCAGCCCGGTTGAACGCATTTACCTTTGCTCTCACAGATGCACCCATGCATGGATTGCCCAGCTCTAAATTTAGTTCAAAAAGCCTCCTTTCTGAAATTTCCAATGTGAACTCTAATGAAGAATTAGGGTATTTAGATGTAAAGCTAACTTTAGTTTTTGTGAAATATGCTAGCGTTATGGTAAATGGGATTTTAAAACCAAAAAAAATAGACAAAAAAATTGAGCGAGCAAACTCTTTTAATGAGAATTTTGACTTTCTAAGTGAGTTGCAGCAGTCAGACCCATTTGGATTTTTTAAAAATTTATTTCCACCTAGCCCTGAATACAAACGCTTAATGAAAGAAAAATATCGGCTAGAGAAACTTCTTGCTAGTGGTGGTTGGGGGTCATTGCTAACCGCTAACAAATTATCAGTTGGAGAACAGGGGGGTGATGTAGTTTTGCTACGTAATAGACTGATTTCAATGGGATATTTATCATCAACATACTCTTCTTTCTATGATCAGCCATTAGTAAAAGCTGTAAAGGACTTTCAATCTGACAATGGCATCCCTTCAGATGGATCTGCTAACCAAAGTACTTTGAACCTGATCAATGTGAGTGTGGAAGAACGGCTGAAATCTGTACTTGTAGCCATGGAACGGGAACGGTGGTCTCGAACTCCTCACAATAACCGACATGTGGTAGTCAATTTGACTGATTTCACTGCTAAAATAGTTGATAGTGGGACAGTCACATTCGAAACCAAGGCTATAATAGGGTTTGATGACTTGAATCGCCGTAGCCCTGAGTTTTCAGATATTTTGGAATTTATGGTGGTAAATCCGAGTTGGTATGTGCCCCGATCAATCGCAGTGCAAGAGTATCTGCCGATGCTTAAGGTGAATAGTAATGCAGTAAGTTTTTTGGAATTACGAGATAATAATGGTAATATTATTCAACCTGGTGAAGTTGACTTTTCTAGCTTTGATCAGGAGACATTTCCTTATAGTTTGCGTCAACCACCTGGTGAGACTAATGCATTGGGCCTAGTGAAATTTATGTTTCCAAATAAAAATAACATCTATCTACATGACACGCCGTCAAAAAGGCTATTTGAACTTGACGTTCGGGCCTTTAGTCATGGATGCATTCGTCTGAGTGATCCATTTGGTTTTGCTTATGCCTTGCTGGCCGTACAATCTGACGACCCTATATCGCTTTTCCACTTTGCCTTAGACGCTAATAAAGAAGTAAAAATTGAGTTGAAAAAACCCATTCCCATTCATCTCATTTATCGAACAGCTATTACCAAAGCCGGTGGTGGCCTTCAGTTCAGAAAAGATATCTACGGCAGAGATGCCAAAATTTGGGACGCTCTGCAAGTTGAAGGGGTAGTTTTAGGTTCTGTGACCGGCTAAGAGTTAATTAAATTTTAAGGCAACCTTTTTATGGATAGCATTACAGTAAAAGAACTGGCCCATGCCCTGTCCGCTGAGGCGGTAGGAAACCTCGATATTAGCATAACGGGTGCTGCTGAACCGCAGGATGCGCAAGCAAGTTTATTGGCTATTGCTACCTCTGAGTCATTCGTTGCCAGGTTAGGCGAAGGAAAAGCTAAGGTTGCTTTACTCGCCAATGGGATGGATTGGCGGTCACTCAATTTGGAGGCAGCTATTTTTGTGGATCGACCTCGTTACGCATTGGCGGGGTTGACGTTAAAATTAGACAATAATTGGAGGCAGGGTAAAGCTTTTATCCACCCTAGTGCAGTCATTGATCCAACCTCAAAGATAGCTTCTGGTGCACGTATAGGTGCATTTTCATATATTGGCGCTGGAGTAGTTCTAGGTAAAAATGCCTGGTTGGGTACCCATGTTACCGTTGGAAATGGCAGTTTTGTTGGTGATGACTCTACATTATTGGATGGTGTCAAACTTGGTAGAAATGTCATTATTGGTCAACGTTTTGTTGCACAGCCGGGCGTGGTGATAGGAGCAGATGGCTTTTCTTATGTTTCCAAAGAGGTGGCTGCTTTAGAGAATGTGCGTGGGACACTAGGTGATCGTGGAGATGCATTGCCTCAACCTTACCACAGAATTCATTCATTGGGTGCTGTACAGATTGGTGATGATGTTGAACTTGGTGCTAACTCTTGCGTAGATCGAGGTACTATTCGGGATACAATAATTGGTAGTGGCTGCAAGGTCGATAACCTTGCTCAAATTGGTCACAATGTAAGAATTGGTAATAATTGTTTGATTTGCGCTCAGGTTGGGATTGCTGGGTCTTCCACTCTTGGCGACAATGTCGTTTTAGGGGGGCAAACAGGTGTAAGTGATAATTTATTTGTTGGAAGCAATGTGATCACAGGTGGTGCAACAAAAGTATTGGCCAATGTACCCGCGGGTCGGGTGATGCTGGGTTACCCTGCAATGAAAATGCAAACTCAATTAGATATTTACAAGAACCTCAGACGCTTGCCAGCGTTAGTTAAAGAGTTTGGCAGACTTAAATCTGAGAACCAAAAAAAAGATTAAAGAACGAGTTTAAAAATTGAGAAAGGCCCTTTTATGACGGTGCATGATAAAGTTATTAAGATAATAGCTGAACAAGGGTTACTTGATGTTGGTGACGTCAGCCAAACAGCCACATTGCAAGATCTTGGTATTGATAGTTTAGCGGTGGTTGAAAGTATTTTCGCCATAGAAGAAGAGTTTAATATTAACGTTCCATTTAATGCTAATCTTCCAGAAAACAGTGATTTTGATATCTCTTCTGTATCTTCAATAGTGAAATCTGTTGAAAACTTGGTTGCAGAACAGTCTTAAGTCATGAACCGTGTCGTAATTACTGGATCGGGGACTGTTAACGCCCTAGGCACTGACGTGAGTGAAACATTGCTTTCTATGCAAGAAGGCAAGTGCGGAATTGGGCCTCTAAAATTTCGTGATGTAGATAGGTTGTCTATAAAAATTGGTGCTCAGATAAAAGGCTATACTGAGACGGACTACTTCAACCGCCAGGAGCTAGTTCTTTATGATCGTGTCACTCAATTTGCAATTCTTGCAGCTCGTCAGGCGGTTAATGAGTCTGGGTTAATATTTGGTGGAGAGCTATCAGAAAATTCAGGTGTATTGTTGGGAACAGCTGCGGGAGGGATGAATACATGGGAAGATAACTATCGCGCGGTATTTGAAAGTGGAAAAAACCGTGTTCATCCATTTGTTGTTCCAAAATTAATGAATAATGCTGCTACTTCTCATGTTTCGATGGAATTTAACCTAAAAGGGCCATCTTTTACTGTGTCAACTGCTTGTGCCAGTTCTAATCATGCAATTGGTTTGGCTTTTCAAATGGTACGGAGTGGGATGGTTGATGTAATGATTGCTGGTGGTTCTGAGGCGATGCTGACCTTTGGTGGCGTGAAAGCTTGGGAAGGTTTAAGGGTAATGTCGAAAGATGCATGTAGGCCATTTTCTGATAACAGATCTGGTATGGTTCAAGGTGAGGGGGCTGGTATTTTTATTCTTGAGAAATATGAAAATGCTATTTCTCGTGGCGCAAATGTTCTTGCTGAGATAGTGGGCTTCGCTATGAATTCGGATGCATCGGACATCGTAGTTCCATCCCAACATGGAGCTTCAACTGCCATGATACGGGCATTAAAGGATGCGCGGATGGATATCAACGACGTTGGTTACATTAATGCCCATGGTACAGGAACCCGAGCCAACGATACCACTGAATGTGCTGCTATCACAAAAGTTTTTGGAGCGCATGTTAAAAAATTAATGGTGTCATCTACCAAGTCGATGCATGGCCATTTAATTGGAGGCACTGGAGCTGTCGAGTTACTGGCATGTATAATGGCGATACGTGACGGAATTATTGCCCCAACAATTGGTTATGAGCAGAAAGACACCTCTTGTGATATCGATGTTGTTCCAAATATTGCTAGAAACGCTAAGGTTAAGGGGGTCGTTTCGAATGCTTTTGCATTTGGTGGTATGAATGCGGTTCTGGTCATGCGACCCGTCTGAAGCTGGTTTACTTGGAGATTAGTGCATCATATCCAGCAGTAAACCCGCTTAATGATAGCGTTAGGTTTTGGGGGCTATTTGGAGCATTAGCTGGAACTATTGTTATAACAGCATTTTTTTTATCTTTATAATTTTCAAGATCAGTTTGTGTTAAACCAATGCGAGCTACGCAGCCTATTTTTAGGCAAAAAACGAAGGGATAACTTTGAGATATTCCATCATCTATTGTAACAACTAGTTGGGAAGTAAGCAGTGTTTCTAATGGTGTCATAATGTTAGCGCCAGCAACAACATTGGAATTGGGTTTAAAATCAAGCATTGTAAACTCAACTACTGGTGAGCCGCTGTTGTCACGTAATAGCTGAAATAGTTCACACGGATCTTTTTTGGAATTAGTGCGTATACACCGAATAATCCAATCACCATATTCTGCCTTTTTATAGGTCTCACCCAGTTCTAATTGATTTTTGATGCCGTCATCAGATTGAGCTAGGACAAAAGTACTAAATGCGGTTATGAATAATAAAATTAAAGTCAGTAAAATATTTAATTTCACATTTCTGCCCTTTTCATATTTATAATTCTCTCCTCAAAATATGATCTCATTTCATACTTTTTTAACAAATTCAGACACTTAGAGACGAGAAATTTTTAAACGTGTAATCCTATTTTCTTTTTTGGCCACAACTTCAAATCTAAAGCCGTAGAACACAAAAACTTGTCCCTCAGACGGGATCATTTGCGCCTCATGTATCACCAATCCCGCCAGTGTATTGGCTTCTTCATTGGGAAGGTTCCATTCTTGAGCTCTATTTAAATCACGAATTGTGACGCCACCATCTACAGTTATATGGCCGTCATGAGCCGCCGTTAAGGCTGTGTCTTCATTGTCAAATTCATCGGTAATTTCTCCAACAATTTCTTCTAAAATATCCTCTAGAGTAATGAGACCTTGAAGGGCGCCGTATTCATCAACTACTAATGCAAAGTGGGTATGACGTTTTAAAAATTGGCGCATTTGGTCATCAAGTGGAGTGGTTTCTGGTACAAAATATGGCTCCATTGCAACATCTAAAACCTTAAAATGTGATAATGTTTTAGTTTGCTTTTCGGCACTTCGAGTGAGCTTCATTGTGGCACGCGCTAAATCTTTAGCGTGAATTACCCCAACGATATTTTCTGGATTTTCGCTATACAAAGGCAGGCGTGTATGAGAACTCGCCAAACATTTTGTAAGTATTTCGTCTGCGGTTAGGGAAACATCAATCATCTCTATTTCTGAACGATGTAGCATAATCTCTTCAACAGTGCGGTCTGCCAGATCAAGCGCCCCCAAAATTCTGTCACGATCTTCCTTCTCTACAATTCCTTCTTTATGGCCCAAAGTTAATGCACCGGCTATTTCATCTTTTACTGCAAGCACATTGGTGTCCGGATCAGTAACAATTCCGAACAGCCAAAGAACCCCACGCACAAGAAGCCTTACAAAACTGACTATTGGAGCAAATAAAAATACAATTATTGATATTACCCGAGAGGCTTTTATGGCAGCGCTTTCTGGATTGGTGATTGCATAAGTTTTTGGGAGTACCTCCGCGAAAACTAATATAAGAAAAGTCATAACTAATGTTGCTAGAACAACCCCATTTTCCCCAATCATTTTAGTAAATAGGGCTGTAATAAGCGATGTTGCTAAAATATTTACAAAGTTATTACCTAATAAAACAGACCCTATTAAGCGTTCGGGGTCATCGGTAACTTTTAATGCTCTAGCTGCACCAGCAGAACCTTTATCAGCTTTTGCTTGGAGTTTGCTGCGTGAGGCAGCCGTTAGAGCTGTTTCTGATCCAGAGAAGAACCCTGACAGTATCAAAAGAATGAATATACTGATGACAGTGATCCAAAAACCTAGTCCAAATCCAAAATATTCCATTACTCACTTGTCTCTCTTTGTTGGGCTAATGGATGGCGCGTCAATACCAATTCTTTTAAACGTTCATCCAGGATATGGGTATAAATTTCTGTTGTGGCAATATCTTTATGTCCTAGCAGTGTCTGAATAGACCTTAAATCGGCGCCACCTATCAACAAATGTGTGGCAAACGCATGGCGTAAAGTATGTGGAGTTACCTTGTCCACGGAAATATCAACAGATTTAGCTAAATTTTTAATTTGTTGAAAAAACCACACGCGGGTAAGATGGCCCTTTATTCCGCGCGATGGAAAAAGAAACAAAGAGCTCTTATTGGCCTGATCTTTATCCCTCCACGATAGCCACTCAGTTATTGCTGCTTGGGAATCGTTTGAAATCGGAATCATCCGTTCTTTGCCGCCTTTGCCACGGACCAGTATCATTTTTGGTTGTCCACGTACTGAGGCTACAGGTAAACTTACCAATTCAGTCACGCGCATACCTGTTGCATAAAGCAACTCCATAAGGCATGTTAAACGTCTTTTTTGAGACTTGCCCTTAGGCATTGTACGGGCCGCTGTTAGTAGTCGGTTAACTTCATCTAAACTCAAAGTTTTTGGTAGGCTTTTAGGCTTACTAGGTCCGCGCAGTTCAACAGAAGGATTGTCTTTTCGCAAACCCTCTTCAAATGCAAATCTATACATTTGTTTTATTGAGGATAATCTTCGTGCCTTGGTTGACTTTGCTAGTCCTTGGACATCGCAATAAATTAGGTATGCTTCGACGAGTTGACGATCAGCTGTTTTAAAACTTGAGCCCTGGTTATTGGCAAATTTTAAAAAATCTTTTAAATCTCTACCGTAGGCTTCCTGAGTATTCTCTGTGGTCCCCAACTCTGCTGCAGAAGCCTCCAAGAAATTTGAAATCCAATTAACTGTCATTAAGATTTCCAATAATCATGAATTCCATGGCTAGTTGTTGGGCAAGCGGGGTGAGACCCATTTCGCGATATAAAAGAATTGCTTTTGAAAGAGCGAGCCTGTCTCCATTTAATGCTTTTGAAATAAAGCGCATTGCTTTTAAAATATTAATTGCCCTGAATTCCTTGGATACGAAAATTTCTTTGTCGAACATGCTCATAACTTCTTTAAAAACCTTTGGGGAAAGTAGTTGGTGTTTATTTTGAAGCCTTTTCATTGTCATCTTAAAAGGAAATGCATTTTGTCGTGACAATACCTGCATTTGGAACAGCAAGTCATTATCGATATTTGTTGTGCTAAATTCAAGTAACCGGTCTGACCATGCCCGTGAGAGAGTGGCTATTAATTTCTTATCCTGTTGAGTCTCCCAAAAGTAGTTCAACTCATTACTTGGATCTATAATTGGATCACTTAAAACGCGATTCAGTGCTTGAACAGCTAGTACACGATCCCAATCACCACCTGATGTGGCAACCTCTCCACTGTTATATGTCTGTAGGAGAATATCTGCCGGTAGGCTGCCGGTAATACTCAGTCGTTCGGTGGCTTGAATTTTTTCCAACCAAGTTGAAGATTTTTTTAGGCCAAGAGTTGCAAAACTTATTGGTAGATTTTTTGTTGGAACTGTTTGGCCGATATTGTTCCACAAATGAAAGTCTAACGGTGTCATCGTTGGGAGATTAACTTCTGGTAATGTAAAATTCTTTTTATTTTCTTTGTTTAAACTAGCGGCAAGCAATGTAGACGTTATGGGCCCAAATTCGCCTAGAGCCTTCAAGGCGGAAAAATTTATCCTCGCTATTGTCCGTGAGCCCGAATGTAACTGGCAATACACTCGTAATGCTTCGTTGTTTGATAAATGCCTAGCGCCGTTAAGCCTCACACACATCTCTTCCACGTTGTTTGTGAGCAACGCCGTTTTTGCAAATAACTCAAAGGACTGAATGTTTTCAATTTGGGCCTGCTTAATAAGACTGTAAGCTGCTTGTACTGCACCGCGATCAACCAGTGTTTCAACACGGACTAATAGAACATTGGTGTCGCCAGCAGTCGTTGCTAATAAAGCCCTGATTAGTAAGTCGTCAGCTGATGGAAGGTTTGAACGAGGCTGGTTCATCAATAATTGGTGCAAAGTGTCGCTATCTATTTCGGTCCAAAAGTTTTCAGGAATACCTGATATTTCCTGTGGAATTAGCCCGTATTTTTCATCCTTGTTTGTTTTTAAATTGCTAATAATAATTTTAGCTGGAATTTTTTCAGGATTATTCTCCGGCGCAGTTACTTTTCTCTCTGCTATTGGTGCTAAACTTGGTTGTGAAAGCCATTCAATTGCCGAAATAGGCGTATTATTTTGAGCCTGAACTGGGCTTGCGCCGACTAGCGCAATTAGGAGACACGCTCTGATCATTCTAATTGATATTCAATTTAAAAGGTATTTCAACTAAAGTTTGGTCAATAGTCAAATCAAATCCAATTATAGGCCCGAGATAACCTAAAGCGATAAAAACGATTCCAACAATTATTATTACGTAAAAAAATAACTTTAAAAACATCATCATATTATAAGGAATTCCCTGGATTATTATTTGTATCTGGTATTTTTTTAATAATCGCGCCATTGAAGGCTCAAAGCAAGTTAATCTGAAAGATGGAATAATACAAATGTTGCTCTTTAAAACTGTGGTTCTGATAGGGATGATGGGATCAGGAAAAACATCAGTTGGAAAAATTTTATCTACAGCATTGGATGTTCCACTCGCCGATACAGATGCTGAAATTTCTAAGGATGCTAATAGTACTATTTCTGAAATTTTTGACCGTGATGGCGAGGTGAAGTTTCGCCAAGCTGAGACGAGGATAATAAGGCGCCTTTTACAGGGCCCCCCCTGCGTAGTATCTACTGGGGGAGGAGCTTTCTTAAACGAACAAAATCGCAAAATAATTGCAAAGTTTGGGGTCTCTGTTCTTTTAAAAGTAGATAGGGAATTATTGTGGGAACGTGTGCGCAGAAAAAATACCCGTCCTTTACTTAAAACAACTTCTCCACGTGAGACATTATTTAAAATTTTAGATAGCCGACAGGATATATACAATTTATCTGATCTAACGGTACAGTCGGACAAGGAAAGTACGATAGCAGAAACAGCAAACGCAGTCATTGACTTACTAGTTAAGAGACCGGATGTGTTGAACCCTATGGGAGATTAACATTGAATATATCCATAAAAGTTCCGCTTGATGAAAGAGCCTATTATATTGAAATTGGTCATGATTTGTTGGCCAATGCTGCTGATTATATATTTCCTTTATTGGATCGTCAGAAAGTTTTCATTGTAGCGGACAGTCATGTAGCAGCACTACATTCAAAAACGTTAACCAGTTCTTTAGATGCTGTGGGAATCTTGCATTCCACTCTTACATTACCATCGGGAGAGGCCACTAAAAGCTGGGCTTATCTTCAGAAAACAGTTGATTTTTTATTAACAGAAAAAGTTGAGAGGGCAGATATTATTATAGCTCTTGGTGGCGGTGTGATTGGTGATTTAGTAGGCTTTGCTGCAGCAATTTTACGTCGGGGGGTTCGTTTCGTTCAAATTCCAACTAGTCTGTTGGCGCAAGTCGACAGCTCCGTTGGGGGTAAAACAGGCATTAACACAGACGAAGGCAAAAACCTTATTGGCGCCTTTCATCAACCCAGTTTGGTCATTACAGATGTAGGAGTGTTAAATACCTTACAACACCGAGATTTTATGTCGGGTTATGGTGAGGTGGTTAAATATGGCTTATTAGGCAACGAAGTTTTTTTTACCTGGCTTGAAAAAAATGGATCTGCAATATTGAAGGGTGATACAGCGGCTCGGCTTGAGGCTATTCGTATGTCTTGCCAAATCAAAGTTGATATCGTTGTTAAGGATGAAACTGAGCAGGGTGATCGTGCTTTATTAAACTTGGGACACACTTTTGGTCACGCATTAGAGGCTGCCACAGGGTATTCAAGCCAGTTGCTGCACGGTGAGGGAGTGGCTATCGGATGCGTGTTAGCTTTTGAATTATCTTCTCGACTTGGTTTTTGTTCCCAAGAGGTTCCTTCAAGAGTACGGTCACATTTTCGTAAAATGGGTATGAAAACAGCTATTGCTGATATTGATGGTAGTCCTCCGGTAGTGGAAGAACTTCTATCAATAATGGCTCAGGATAAAAAAGTTGTTGATGGAAAGTTAAACCTAATTTTGGTTAAAGATATAGGTAAATCATTCATAGCGTCAGACATTAGTAAGGATGCAATTTTGTCAGTTCTAAAAGATTCTGTGAAAATGTAGTCAACTAGACATTCATTAATTGCAAAGGCTCATTCTAAAAAGGAATTTCATCATCCAGATCGGAAGATGGGCTGGATGCGCTGCTACTTGATACCTGTTGGTCCCCTGCGGCCTGATCTCTCATATAACCACCATCCTGGCCACCATTTTGATCTGCCATGAAGCTGCTTCCCTGCC
>JAFMEA010000175.1 GCA_017856985.1 Planktomarina sp. | reverse complement strand
CCGTGCGGCATAAAAAAACCCGCCGAAGCAGGTTTGGGGGAAATAAAAAAGGCCAATCCGAAGACCAGCCTTTGTGCAGAGCATTAAACTCTGACCTTGGTAATTTACCCCCCTACCCTGTCCGTGTCAAACGTTTTAGCGCACTATCAATATCATGCTCCCACTCGATATAACGACCCATCAATAACCGAACCTTATCCATCCAAAAGTGATCAGCTCTATGCTTGCTAACCTTGAGCCGTTTAGCTGTTTTTCTAACGCTAATTCCAGTCCCTCGTCCAGACCCGCCGCAAACACCACAAGAACCCTTATTGTTAACCATTCCCGCACCATTACAAACACTACAGATGCTGGGATTAATAGACTCCTCGAGTACCATGTCAGACAAAATAGACAACGTACCGGCGTCTTCATCTCCCTTCAGCTTCCACCCGCCCTTCAATGCAATATTCACGGTGTCGAGATAACAGTTATCAAACAGTACGCCTTTCACACTCTCATCAAGCGAGTATTTTAAAAAAGCATAGCGCTGTACGTCGGGCTTAAGATCATGTATCACAGCAGCGACCATCTGCGGCGTTACCTCCCCGCTACCTTTTCCACCACCGGCTAGATCGACTGTTTTTGGTGTTAGCATTGCCATTATCTCGTTCATCCAATCCTATCCTCGTGATATTTGAAATCTACCCGGACTTTTTGCCATGCCTCGCGATCAGGATAGCGTCAGCGCGACCAATGTCTTTTTTGCGGGCCAGTGACGCTTCAGGATAAAGCTGCTGAGCAAGCGTTCTCGCATTGTCTTTTTCTTTCCCGATAAGTCCTGCATTCTTTTTCCATGACTGAGGTGTCACCAGCTCGTATGAGAATCCGCGCGCAGCTAATACCCCTTTGATCACCCCAAAGCCCATACCGAAATTAAACATACTCGCCACACCTTGCCCTGGCATTGCACTGACCTTTTCAAGATAAACAAAAGAGTCTGCTGTATCACAGCATTCAAGAATCTTAGCCAGGGCGGCTGCATTAACCTGCTGCTTTTTCCCGTTCGCCATCAGCGGCATATCCACCGCATCGATAAAATTTAGATTGTCATTCAGAAAAGCAATCGCGCCGGTGTTGCCTGGGTCTATTCCTACAATCATTTGACCACCACCATTCCCATATCAATTAATCTGCGCCAGGTTCTAACCATTGCTCTACGCATATACCATTCCCGATGATCTTCAAACTCTTCATTGATCACTCGCCGATCAATAGCGTCATGGCAACTAGAGCACCCGTAAGCCGCGCAAATATCATCAGACTTTGTTCCAATACCCTTATCCATGCTGGGCAAATGACACAACACCGTGGTTTCAGGGTTATAATTGCAAACGCCAACGATATGAAACGTACAGTCTTCACCGCGAGCGCTATTGCGAATTTTTTTGCTGACGATCTTTACTGCACTCATGTCAACCTCCTTCTGTTTGTTTGCGAACGCCAACCTCACAAAATAATTAACAATCGACTCGACGGCATATGCCAGCGCTAAAGCTGTCGCCAGCGCAGCCACCTTAACCACGTCAATCTCTCTTGTAGGGTGAGTGGTCAAAGCGTGGGGAAATCTGACTCAGAGCCTTTCCAAGCAGCCTTTCAGTTTCCATTTTATCGCCAGAGTTCGCCGCATTAAGGGCGCCAAGAATGAGATGACAAATATCTTCATACAGAACATGTAACAGCTGATTTTCAGCCCTCTCTTTCGCGCGCGGTAAGTCATTAGGATGACAGTCAAAACAAACTGATACCGCGAGACGAGCTTCATACTTCTGTACGTATGGCGGCGCGCAACTAAGGCTGTCGAATGTGCATTCTTCAAAGCTGATTTTTGGCAGAAATGTAGAAAGGAAGACTTCTTCACCCTTACGCACAACCTCTATTTTTTCTATTAATCCCATGTCAACCTCCACAGCCCGCAAGTAAAATGGCTGTCACTACTAAAATTAATGTCTTCACAACTTTTCTCCTCAAATAAACCAAATACAATTGCACTTCTTACAGCACTTAATCGTTGCGCTTGTCCTCACCGATAACCGCTTAAACTTCTTGCTTGGACGTAATTGGTCTCGGCGATTAACAGTAAGGCAGCGGTAGCAGATCAGCACTTAAAAAAGCTTCTCTTCAATTTGCTCTATCATCACACCAGCAGCATTGATAAAGCTATTAATGCGCTCTGACGCCGTAAGCAGGTGCCCCTCTAGAGAATGCGAGGGTTCAGCAGTCTCATTCTTGAGCGTAGAAGGTTCGTTGGAAATTTTAGAGCTTAAATACTCAAGTTTATTTAAAATGGAACCCAGATTCTCAATAGAGTTATCCGTAAACTCGTGCTTTGGAGTGCTGCAAGGCTCAGTGGACTGGTCTAATCCCCGTACTCCGTGTTGCGAAACGCTTTTTTCATTATTCATAATCTTCTCCGTTATTCCAAACCCATTAAGGCTGGATCTGTTAGTTTATATTTACTCCCCATTACCCTTTGGAAATC
>JAFMEA010000017.1 GCA_017856985.1 Planktomarina sp. | reverse complement strand
AATAAATTAATTTATAATTAAGTATGCTGCTACATTTCAAAAGATCGTATCCTCTTTTTTCGTTAAAACCTTAACAAAAGGGTTACTTTAGAAAAGTTAAAGCGCCATAAAAGGACACGTATATGGTTGATCGCAAGCTATTTACTGAAGCCATGCGTCACGTAGCCCAGTCCGTGACTGTCGTTACTACCAAAGGCAAAAACGGGGCAGCTGGCGCCACAGTAAGTGCATTTTCGTCGCTGTCAGCAGACCCGCCCTCAGTTTTGATTTGCCTGCGATCAGATAGCCGAATAGCTTTGGCTGTTAATGAAAATAGAGTTTATTGTGTTAATATTCTACCTGAAGGAGCAGGTGAACTGGCCGAACGTTTTGCCGGTCGTTTTGATGAAGAACAACCCGATAGGTTTGGCGCAATTAAGTGCGTTGATGGCCCATCTGGAGCAATACTCGACGGGGCAACTGCTTTTGAGTGCGCCTTAGAAAAGATTATCAGCCATGGTAGTCATGATATTTGTATTGGTAACGTTACCGCCATAACTCACAGAGGAACCAGGCCTTTAGCCTATATGGACGGATCCTTTCAAATTGTCAGACCAGTTACAAAGATAGCGACCGAGTAAATATTTAACAAAGACAAAATACGAAGTAGAAGTCTACAAGTTAACGTTTATCAAATTAAATTGACGCCATTACTTCATCGCTGACTTCAAAGTTTGCCGTGACACGCTGGATGTCATCGTCGTCCTCTAAAGTCTCAATTAGCTTCATGAGCTTTTCCATACCTTCTAGATCCAGCTCCGTCGTAGTTTGTGGCTTCCAGATCAGTTTAGTACTTTCAGACTCTCCTAAGGTAGCCTCCAAGACATTTGAAACCTCATTTAAATCAGTATCAGCACAAAAAATTGCGTGACCTTCTTCACTAGTTTCTACGTCTTCAGCACCGGCTTCCAGCGCGGCCATCATGACGGTGTCTTCATCACCCACCGCTGCTGAGAAAAGTATCTGCCCCTTACGGTCAAACATGAAGGACACAGACCCCGTCTCTCCCAAGTTACCTCCACATTTTGTGAAAGTGCTACGTACGGTCGATGCAGTCCGATTGCGATTATCTGTCATGGCTTCAACAATGACGGCTACACCACCTGGACCATATCCTTCATAACGAATTTCATCATAAGACTCTGCATCGCCACCCTGAGATTTTTTAATGGCACGTTCTATTACATCTTTAGGAACCGAAACCGACTTCGCCTCTTTTACCGCTAGCCGCAGTCGTGGGTTTTTTTCGGGATCGGGGTCTCCCATTTTTGCAGCTACCGTAATCTCTTTTGCCAATTTAGAAAATAGTTTGGAACGGACTGCGTCTTGCCGTCCCTTGCGATGCTGGATATTTGCCCATTTTGAATGGCCTGCCATAAAAGCCTCCTGATCTTAAAGGTATCAGAGCTTTCTAAGCATGCCATCGCCACATATCAACCCATGACCCCCGGATGTATTGACTAAGTTCCTACGGGGTACTTATTTGATATCAATCTCATTTTTCTTTAAATTAGGGCTAACCAAATAAATTCCAATAAACATTAGTGCTGATGCAAACCAAATTGGACCAGAATAACTTTCTCCCAGTATTAACATCGCCCAGCCAAGCCCTGACGCTGTAACCAAATAGCTGACTTGGACGGAAAATACTGGTCCATATTTACGAACAATCATTACATACAGAGTATAAGCAACGCTCTGTATTAATGATGACGCTACCAATGCATAATCAGGATTTCCCCATTTATGGATGGGGTTGATCCATTGGCCCGTAACTAGAGCAAGCGGGCCCATTATAAGTAAACCTAGAATAGATGACCCCAACAAAAGCTGCAGTGGCCCCGCCCCGCCAGTACCAAAACGAGCAACAAAATTCCCCTCAAATGCATACATAAGGCTGGGAAGGAGTCCGAGGGGTATGAAAATCAGCATGGCACGGTCAGGCAGTGCGCTTGGAACCCCAACAATTAACAAAACAGCAAAAAGTCCAAGTGACAATCCAGCCATTCGTTTAAAGCTAAACTGATCCAAACCCATAACCAGAGCTATGGGAAACGCCATCATTGGAATGAGCGACAGCAGTAACGACATAATACCGGCAGGTAATACAGTGTAAGCTTTATATGATGCAGCATTCGGTATTAGCGTGCTCACCAACGCGAATACTAAATAAAAAAATAGTACCTTTCGGTTGATAGGTAGTCGGCGGCCCCTTGCGAAATTAACCATACCGAGGACCAAAGTAATTATTACCATTTGCCAGAAGATTAAACCAAAAGGTTGATAGCCTTCACTCACAGAAATCTTAATAAGCGGAACAGTTAGACCCCAGCTAGTACCAATTAAAATTAGCCACGCAAACGGAGCGGCTTTTTTCACTACACTAAACTCTTAGAGCTTTGTTCCAAACGGCCTCCAAATCGGATCATGTGTATAGATTTAGCAAGCCCTGTTGCATCATCTGTTTGTACAACCAGGCCGCACAGTGTTGCGGGGCCAACCGCTGGTTCAAAACGGGCCTTTGGCATTCCTGTAATAAAACGCCGTATTGGCTCGGATTTTTGCATCCCAATAACAGAGTCATAATCGCCACACATTCCTGCATCACTTTGAAACCCAGTGCCACCATTTAAAATCTGTGCATCAGCAGTTGGGACATGAGTGTGGCTGCCTACCACCATGCTTGCCTTACCGTCACAAAAATGACCCATTGCCATTTTTTCTGACGTGGCTTCACAATGAATATCTACGACAATTGCATTAGCCTGCCCACTCAAAGGGTGCCGTTTCAAAACTTCATCTATTGCTGAGAACGGATCATCAAATGGACGCTTCATAAACACCTGCCCCAAAACTTGTGTGACTAATACCTTACGACCCCGTGTTGCTGTAAAAAGACCTGAACCACGCCCAGGGGCCGATTTAGAAAAATTTAGGGGTCGCAAAATTCGTGGCTCAGACTGAATAAACTGAAGCATATCTTTTTGGTCGAATGCGTGATCGCCCAAGGTGATGCAATTGGCTCCAGCGTCAAGAATGCTCTTAGCATGCGCACCCGACAGCCCCATGCCGCTAGTGGCATTTTCACCATTAACGACTACAAAATCAGCATTAAGACGGTCACGAAGACCAGGTAGCTCATCCGTAATCGCTTGCCGTCCAGCACGGCCCACAACATCACCAAGATACAAAATATTCATGTAAATTCCTTAGGATGCCTCAGACCATATAGCAAGATGTGGTATAATCCATGCGTACCATCATGCATCGCACAAGTTACTAAAAATTGAACCTAACATTGGTCTTATCAGTCTTTAACTTTTAAAATTCTATCTTCGGTAATTATCATATCTAAGAATTGATCTGTTGGCTCTAATGGAAGGTTGTGATCCTCCTGTGCATTAAATGCGAAGCCAATGGCCAGTATTGGCCCACGAGCACGAAGACGCTCAAGAGTGCGGTCGTAAAAACCACCACCATACCCTAATCGGCCGCCCTCTTTATCCCAAGCTACCAAGGGTACAAGGATAATTTCCGGCACGATCCATTCAATAAAAGCGGGTATTTCAACTTTGAAGGCGCCTGCTACCATTTCCGTCTCAGGGTCCCATTTTGCAAATTCCAAGGGTTTAGCCCTAGCTTTAATAACGGGGACCCCTACCATCCCATGGGCGGATGCCTCAACCATGGCAGGAAGGGGGTCAATTTCAGTATTTATTGGCATAAATCCTGCCAAAGGAGCGCCACGATAGGCAGCTAATACTTCTGAGAGCACCTCACAGGTTACTTCATTTTGAGCACCGAAAGCTATCTTTCTTCTAGCAAACGCAGACCCTCTGGCAGCCTTCTTCTGTTCTTCTAAAGTCATAGCAACACCCACGCCGCCAATCCAAGAAAAGCGAAAAATCCAACCACATCTGTGACGGTGGTAACAAAGGCACCAGCTGCCAGCGCCGGATCAACCCCCATTTTTTCTAAAATTACTGGAATAACCGTTCCTGCAAACCCAGCAATAACCATGTTTACCACCATAGCCAGGGCTAGAATCCATCCAATGGTCGAAGATCCAAACCAGAAAAAGCCGACAAACCAAAGTATTGCTGCAAATATAATACCGTTACCTAGCCCGACTAAAACTTCTCGTCGGATCACACGCCAAACGTTCGAGGTCGTCAGATCCTTGGTAGCGATTGCTCGGACCGCAACCGTGAGGGATTGCGTCCCCGCATTTCCACCCATCGAAGCCACAATAGGCATCAAAACCGCTAGTGCTATAACTTGGGTAATGGTGGCTTCGAATATAGATATTACCAGCGAAGCTATAATTGCGGTACACAAATTGACGGCCAACCAAGGGAATCGGCGCTTGATGGTCTCAATAACACGATCAGAGAGTGACCCATCACCTACGCCCGCCAAGCGCATAATGTCCTCTTCATGCTCTTCATCCAACACAACCATAGCGTCATCAATAGTGATTACACCGACAAGTCGATCATCAGAGTCCACTACTGGTGCTGAAATAAGATGATATTGATTGAACGCATAAGCGACCTCACCTTCAGGTTGGTCAAAGGGGATGGTACGAAAGCTATGCTCAGTAACTTCTCTTAGGGATACAGCTCGTTTGGCACCCAATAGCTTTCCTAAGGCGACATAGCCAGTTGGACGCATACGTGGATCAACCAAAATTATATGATAGAATTGTTCTGGTAATGCTCCTTGCCGCCGCAAATAATCAATGGCCTGACCAATATTCCAATGCTCAGGTGCCATAACCACTTCACGTTGCATCAATCTCCCGGCAGAATCGTTTGGATAAGACAGAGATTGCTCGACAAGCACCCTCTCCGCATCATCTAATGCCTTTAGGATGGCCTCTTTTTGGGGCTCATCCAGGTCCTCTACCAGGTTAACAACATCATCTGTCTCAAGATGTCTTACAGCATCCACAAGCTCGGATGAATTTAGTCCATCAATGATATTTTCACGAATACTTTCATCAAGCTCCGAAAGAACTTCTCCGTTTATTCCACCCTTCCACAGATCTAATAGCCGTCCTCGAAGTCCATCACTGATCTGCTCCAAAAGGTCGGCAACATCAGCCGGGTGAAGAAAGTCTAATAAGCCATGCAAACCTTCGACATCCACGTTCACAACAGCTGCGCGCACATCTAACACGCGTTGGTTATCCAAAATATCACTTAACTCGGTTGGATTATCATAAAGTTTCGTCATACCTGCCTTTACGAAGTTGCCACTCCTATGACAAGGTAAGCACCTTAGTTTCAATCTTTGAAAGATATAATGATGAATCAGAACTTACTTCTTGGTCAAACATTACGTTTTGATGGAGACCCCTTTCAAAGTCCTTGGCAGGAAGTAACCAATCACCGCCACGACGGAGCAGTCTTGATTGATGCTGGCCACATCCTGGCAGTTGGATCACGGGAAAAACTTTTGACAGAATTTCCTGAGGCAAATGTCACCGATTATGGCAATGATTTAATTATGCCTGGCTTCGTAGACGCACATGTTCACTACCCCCAGACGGCCATTATCGCTAGCTGGGGCAAACGGCTCATAGATTGGCTAAATTCCTATACCTTTCCCGAAGAAATGCGCCTATCTGATCCAACTTATGCGGGTGAGGTTGCCAATTGCTATTTGGACCTAGCACTTGCTCATGGGACAACTACAATGGCCAGCTTCTGTACGACGGCACCGTCATCAGTAAATGCTTATTTTGAAACTGCGGGCAAGCGCGGCATGCGCGTGGTTGGCGGCAAAACTTGCATGGACCGTAATGCGCCAGCAGGTCTGATTGATACAGCCCAAAGGGCATACGACGAAAGCAAAGAGTTAATTGATAGATGGCATAACAAAGGTCGGGCAACTTATGCCATCACACCTAGATTTTCACCCACATCGACAGCAGAGCAGTTACATGCTCTAGGCGCATTATGGTCTGAGCGGCCTGAATGTTTAATGCAGACACATTTATCCGAACAAACCGAAGAAATAGCTTGGGTGCAAGATCTATTTCCATCCGCCCGCGATTATCTTGATACATATGAACAATATGGGCTGCTTGGTGCACGTGGTGTTTACGGTCATTCCATCCACCTAAAATCTCGTGAGATAGATAAGTTGGCAGAGGTCGGAGCCTCAGTTGTGCATTGCCCCACTTCTAATACGTTTATCGGTTCTGGATTATTTAATCTAATAGGCTTGGCAAAAGCTAAGGTGGGCCTGGGATTAGCATCTGATGTTGGCGGTGGCTCAAGTTTTTCGATGTTGCGCACCATGGCCGCTGCTTATGAAGTTGCTCAATTGCAAGGGGCGGCCATTCATCCAGCTCAACTTATATGGTTAGCTACCGAAGGTTCCGCTAAGGCACTGCACCTCGAGGATCTGATAGGCAAGCTCAGCCCAGGCATAGAAGCTGACATATGTGTCTTAAACCTCAACTCAACAATTGCAATTGATCAACGAGTGAGAAACTCAAATAACTTTTGGGAATCTTTATTTCCAACCATTATGATGGGAGACGATCGCGCAGTTCGCCAAGTTTGGGTTGCGGGTAAGGCTGTGTAACTCGCTCCAGTACCTGCAATGCCGTCAATTGTACCCAACCCCAAGCTAGGCCAAATATTTCAGCGTGAAGTGAGTTTTCTAAACTTCACTGAAACTAGAGCATGCCCGAACAAAACACTCTGTAAAAATCCAAACGAACATGGCATATTTAGAACATATTTTCGTTAAATTAGTTGGATAATGGCAATGCGGGCCTTACAAGTTGAAAATCACGGTACGAAACCAGTCTTTTCAAATATTTCAGTTCCCTCAGTTTCTTCCTCACAAGTTTTGATTCAAACTGAAGCGTGCGGTTTGAACTTTGCGGATCTGCTCATGATAGAGGGTGTTTACCAAGAAACTCCTTTACTGCCTTTTTCTCTTGGGATGGAAATCGCTGGCGACGTCGTAGCCGTAGGACAAAGCGTCACAGAATTTAAAGTGGGGGACCGTGTTGCAGCCTTTACCGGCTCGGGTGGCTTGGCTGAGTTTTGTGCAGTCGATATTGGACGCTGCATAAAAATCTCGACCAATATGTCCTATGAAACAGCAGCTTCCGCACTCATCAGTTACGGAACCTCTCACCTATCTCTTACCCACCGTGCAAAAATAAAGTCAGGGGATAAGTTACTGGTTTTAGGTGCCGGAGGCGGCGTCGGTCTAACAGCCGTGGAAATAGGCGCCGCACTTGGGGCAGAAGTAATTGCAGTTGCGCGCGGAAATGACAAGATGGATATTTGCAAAACACGAGGTGCAACAATTACCTTGGACAGCGCGGTCGATGATGTACGCAGTATTATTAAAAAGCTTGGCGGTATAGATATCGTATATGATCCAGTTGGTGGCAGCTCTTTTTTGACTGCGCTCAGCTGCTGCAAGCCGGAAGCTCGCTATCTTATAATTGGATTTGCAAGTGGAAACATTCCCCAAATAAAAGCTAATCATTTACTTATAAAGAATGTAAATATTATGGGTTTCAACTGGGGAGGGTACTTGAGTCATGCTCCAGAAATTTTAGTTTCAAGCCTTAATAAAATACTCAATTTAATTGTTGACGGAACACTCAAACCCCACATAAGCAAGGTGCATGAATTCGATCAGGCGCTACAGGCGTTAGATGAGCTCAAAGCACGCAAATCTATAGGTAAATTTATTGTTCGCGGTCCTAAGTCCAAAAGCTAAGATAAAGTATTAAAATTTTTCAGGTTTTAGCATATCTTAATACATAAAAGCTTAAAGCCTCTTGAAATTAAATGAGATTAGACCGATATTAGAGGTAAGATTAAACCGTAAGTGCAAGTGCACCATTTTGGAGAGCAACATGGCAGATTATAATACAATAAGCGCAAATGCCGGTAAGCGTACAGCAACTGTTGACGCCGGCCTAAAATCACACATGAACAAAGTCTACAGCACAATGTCAGTTGGCATGGTGATCACTGCTGTAGCTGCTTGGGCTATAGCGGGACTAGCCACAACGACCGATCCGACCTTAGCAGCAGCACAATTGCCAAATGGCAAACTGCTAACGAGCTTTGGCCTAACAATTTATGGGACACCACTCAAATACGTCATTATGTTTGCGCCATTGGCAGTTTTGTTTCTTGGAATGGGATCTGTAATGCGCCGAGCGACGGCAGCCGGTGCACAGCTATTCTTCTTTACCTTTGCGACACTGATCGGACTGTCGCTAAGTTCAATTTTCATCCGCTATACTGGATACTCAATAACACAAACGTTTTTAGTGACTGCCATTGCATTCGCGGGGCTATCTCTCTTCGGCTATACTACAAAACGAGACATATCAGGTTGGAGTAGTTTCCTTATTATGGGAGTAATAGGATTAGTTGTAGCGATGGTAGTAAATATCTTCCTACAGTCTCCAGCACTACTATTTGCAATTTCAGGCATTGGCGTTTTGGTATTTGCTGGTTTAACTGCCTATGACACTCAAAATATCAAAAACCAGTATCTGGCGCATGCTCACCATGGTGATCAAGATTGGCTTGCCAAGTCAGCAATCTTTGGTGCTCTGAACCTGTACCTCGACTTCTTAAACATGTTTCAGTTCCTGCTGATGTTCATGGGAAGCACCAGTGACTAACAAAATACAATTTAGTAATCGAGAGTAATTCAGAAGCACCCAGTGGAAACCCATTGGGTGCTTTTTAATTTATCGATTTTATCTAGTGAAAAATATTCGATGACACATAAAACTCTAACGCATTGTTGAAAAAATAAAGGCTGCGCAAATCTCACAGCCCTTTGTAAACAATTAAGAGAGTTTAGTTACTTGATTTTACCTTCTTTGTATTCAACGTGCTTTCGTACAACTGGGTCATATTTCCGGGCAACCATTTTTTCAGTCATTGTCCTGGCATTTTTTTTAGCCACATAGAAGTGTCCTGTGCCAGCACTAGAATTTAGCCGAATTTTAATCGTGGTTGGCTTCGCCATTGTAATTCTCCTTCGGAGCGCAACCCAATGGCCGCATGAATACTAAGTTATGGCTTTTAACGTTGTAAGCTGCACTGTCAACCATTTCCCAGATATGTATCAAAACAAAAGTGCGCGGGCGGCCTGTAAGCCGGATTTTGTCCAGGTTAACGTAGTTACCCACGCCACCTTGGGCAATCATTCATCTCGTGAGCCTGTTACCAGGCCCATCTAGCTGCCAACCCGAACCTGCTAGACTGAAACGGTCCATGTGCGGTCCCTATTTGGCATTGCTCCCGGTGGGGCTTGCCGTGCCACGACTGTTACCAATCGCGCGGTGAGCTTTACCCCACCGTTTCACCATTACCCTGCATGCAAGGCTGTCTGTTCTCTGTGGCGCTTTCCCTGGGGTTGCCCCCGCCGGGCGTTACCCGGCACCGTTGTTTCAGGGAGTCCGGACTTTCCTCGAGGGTTATCCCTCGCGATTGCCCAACCTCCCGCGCAATTCTGCTGTTAGGCCGCAAGGTCGTGGCGGTCAAGAGTTAACAATAAGCGGGTAGCTTTGACCCAGATCTGATATGATCTTAATATCCCTATTACAAAGTGGTCCCAGAGCATTGGGCCTAAACCTTTGCCTGAAAGCTTCTAATATAAGAGATTCAATTTCCTCAGAGTTTGCCTCTGCCTCAGAAATTGAATAGCCGAACAATTTAGCTGCTTTCATAAATGGTAAGATTTGAGCGTGAGAACGCCCACGAAATACTGCCAAACCTTCATCCGCCAAGTTTTTCCAATCAAATAAACGGCCTGGATCTTGTTTACGCCCAGGAGCCATATCAGAATGGCCAATAATGCCATGGGTGGGAATTGCCCACCTTTCCATTAGTTCTCGCAACAGTTTTTTTAAAACTAATATCTGCGATTTAGGAAATGGTTGAGTACCAGTATTACACAATTCAATGCCAATCGAAGAAGAATTGACGTCACAACAATCTCCCCAGCATCCAACACCAGCATGCCAAGCACGCTCCGCTTCGCCTACTAGTTGTGTAACTGCACCACCTTGCTCAATAAAGTAGTGCGCTGAAACTTCATGGACAGGATTACATAAACGTCTAAGAGCTTCTTTAGGTGATTTCATCGCAGTGTAATGTATCACGATCAAATGAGGCTTATTTACCCCACGGCGAGGGCCCTTATTTGGCGATAGCTGTCGGTTTATCAAATATTGCGTCAGTTTTTCACCGCTATCCGAAAAGGTCGAGGATCCCAAGCACAGGCGAACCCATCTCCATCAGGATCTAGCAGGAGAATATCTCGTTCGGGGCCACCGCGAGACAAAAAGGCCTTTTGTGCCAAGTCCGATGATAAAAATCTGTCACAACGCCATTGGCTTGCCACAGAGTCACCTAAAGCAACTAGTCTGTTGTAAATTTGTACGCCAAGTGGATTATCTGTACGTATTGCGTATTCAACAACATTTGGTCCAGTCAAGACCCTCGTGGGCAATTTTTCTACATCGACTACAATATATTTTGCACGATTGGCAGCAATGCGCTCTGCGTCACTCTCTATTGTTTGGGAATTCGCAACTACCTCAAAATCTTGTTCCTCAGAAATCCCAGTACTAGAAATTGCCACTGTCGGGCTCAGTCTCGCCACACTTTCCGTACTTGTGACACCATCTATCGAGACCGATGGTGGTGCATCGTTTTGCAACTCACTATTTGAAGGCCCAAGCAACACATCGTTCGGAACTGCTCGCTGACAAGCTACTAGCGACCACATCGTTAAAATTATTACTAGATACTTCATTTGGTTCCTTGTTATCTACCTTAGTCTTGGACACCCATTAAAACACCTTTTACTTAAAAAAACTAAATAAAACTTATAACCACCACTGGGTGGGTTTGGCACTAAAGTTTAAAGATTTTTCAAGTGCAAATGCAGTATTTAGCAACTCACTTTCTTCCCATGGCCGACCGATCAATTGCAGGCCAAGTGGCAAACCCTTTGAATCAAGCCCTGCTGGCACTGAAATTCCAGGCAATCCTGCCAGATTTACAGTTACCGTAAAAACATCAAATAAATACATTTTCACGGGATCAACAGCAGCCATCTCACCCAATCCAAACGCTGAAGATGGGGTCGATGGGGTCAAAATGGCGTCAACACCATCAGAGAACACCCGTTCAAAATCTCTTTTAATTAATGCACGAACCCGACGAGCTCGGTTGTAGTAAGCATCATAAAAGCCGGCGGATAAAACATATGTACCTACCATTATCCGACGCTTAACCTCAGCTCCAAACCCATCAGCTCTGGTTTTTTCATACATCTCAGTGATGCCATCACCAGCATCTAGTTTGGCCCTTAGACCAAACCGAACGCCATCATAGCGAGCTAAATTAGAAGAAGCCTCAGCCGGCGCAATTACGTAATAAGCTGGTAGCGCATACTTCGTATGTGGCAGACTAATATCTTTGATAATTGCACCTGCATCCCGCAACATTGAAGTGCCGTTGGCCCAAAGAGTTTCCAGTTCATCAGGCATCCCATCCACTCGGTATTCTTTTGGAATACCTATAGTTTTCCCCCTAATATCACCTGTCAAAGCTGCCTCAAAGTTTGGAACAGGTAAATTTACAGATGTGCTGTCTTTTGGATCAAATCCAGCCATTGCTTCCAGCATAATAGCCGCATCTCGCACATCTTTTGTAACTGGTCCTGCTTGATCAAGTGACGAAGCAAAGGCCACAATACCCCACCGTGAACACCGGCCATATGTCGGTTTAATTCCTGTAATTCCAGTAAAGGCTGCGGGTTGGCGGATCGAGCCACCGGTATCAGTACCAGTTGCAGCTAAGCAAGTTTCGGCAGCAACTGCAGCGGCAGATCCTCCAGATGATCCGCCCGGCGTAAGGTCTCGTTCATCCACTTTCCAGGGATTTATAGCGTTTCCATATACAGAAGTCTCATTAGAAGAACCCATGGCAAACTCATCCATGTTTAGCTTTCCAACCATTACTGCACCGTCATTAAACAATTTTTCCGTAACCGTAGATTCATATTGTGGCTTAAACCCACCCAGTATGGCACTCGCCGCTTGAGTGGGAACCCCATTGGTACAAAACAGGTCCTTTATGCCAATAGGTAAACCACACATGTTGGGTGCGTCACCTGCTAGTAGGCGTTCATCAGCCGCAACTGCCTGAGCACGCGCAATTTCAGATGTGTCGTGTACAAAAGCATTCAGGGGCTTCGACGCATCGATGGCTTTTAAAGATGCATCAGTCAATTCTACTGAAGTTATCTGGCCGGCCCGCAAAGCATCTCGAGCCTCGGCCAATTTAAGTTTCATTAATTCAGACATTATTCTACAACCATCGGAACAGCAAAAAATCCCTCGCGAGCATCGGGTGCGTTGTGCAAAACCGCTTTCTGCTGATTGCCATCGTTGACAACGTCGTCACGTCGGAAAAGGCGCTGCGGAGTTACTGAAGTCATTGGTTCAATACCATCAACGTTCACTTCATTTAACTGCTCAATGAAGCCCAAGATATTTGTGAACTCTTGAGCCAAAGCAGTTAGGTCTGCTTCATCCACTTTGATCCTAGCCAGCTTAGCAACCCGAGCTGCAGTTTTAGTGTCAATCGACATCCATGATCCTTCAATTCTATTTTTGTTTTAAATGTTTACTAACTTGGGATTTACATGTTGCCAAGTGCTCCAGCATGCAGGCTAGCTCTTAGCTCTTCGCGTCTTAAAAAAATTGCTAATAAGTGTAGAGCATGCTGCCTCTGATATGCCACCAAGGACTTCGGGTCGATGATGAGTTTGAGAATGCTCGAACACCCGTGCCCCATGATCTGTGCCACCAGACTTTGGATCAGGTGCCCCATAAATTATTCGAGCGACGCGAGCATGCGATAAGGCACCCGCGCACATAGCACATGGTTCAAGTGTCACGTACATCGTACAACCTACCAAGCGATCATTTCCCAAAAACTTAGCGGCCTTTCGGATTGCTAATATCTCAGCATGAGCGGTGGGATCAGAGTCTCGACGTGTTCGGTTTGCCGCTGATGCTATGACCGTACCTTTTGGATCGACTATCACCGCACCAACTGGCACTTCACCAACCGCAGCAGCCTTTTCCGCCTCCGCTAAAGCTAAATCCATTTGACTGCTAAAACACATGTATCCCCGCTTGGCTTTGCTTTGATCACAGTCTAAGTCGTCATCATGGCAGATGAAACACCAAAGGGCGACCGGATCGCTAAAGTTCTGGCCCGCGCTGGCGTGGCAAGTCGTCGTGATGCTGAGAAATTGATTGCTGCCGGACGGATTAAAGTAAATGGACAAAAGATTTTAAGTCCGGCGTTAAATGTACATCCGACTGATAAAGTTGAATTTGACGGCACTATTTTGGAAGCCCCTGAAGAGCCACGTCTTTGGCTATATCACAAACCATCCGGGTTGATAACAACCTCACGTGACGAAAAAGGACGTGAGACTGTGTTTGAAAGTCTACCTGAAAACTTGCCCAGGGTTGTATCAGTGGGCCGGCTGGACATGAGCTCTGAGGGTTTACTGCTACTGACAAATGACGGTGGCGTAAAGCGCACGCTGGAACTTCCAAGTACGGGATGGACGAGGCGTTACAGAGTGCGCATCAAAGGATACCCACGTGAGGGCGCTTTCGAACCACTAACCAAAGGCATCACTGTTGATGGTGAACACTTTCAACCGATGACCGTTCAACTTGACCGCCAAACTGGTGCAAACTTCTGGCTAACAGTTGGCTTGAAGGAAGGAAAAAATCGTGAGATTAGACGAGCAATGGAGTTTTTGGGCTTCACCGTAAATCGGCTAATTCGAATATCATACGGCCCGTTTCAGCTACGAGATTTGAAACCTGGAGAGGTCGAGGAAGTTAAGCGGCGCGTACTTGCAGATCAATTAGGATGGTCAACTAAACCTAAAATTGTTCCACGCAAAACGAACAAAAAATCATCATCGCGTAGTTGAGTTTTTGTATGATAACGTTAAAATCGGCCAAATCAAAATACAAGGTATTGGATAAATGACTGATCTTTTTACTATTGAAAACGCATTTAACCTAATCATGTTGTGTTTTTTGCAAGCAGTATTAGGTTTTGACAACCTTTTATACATTTCAATTGAGAGCCAACGCGCGCCCTTGAAACATCAAAAACGCGTGAGATATTGGGGGATTATAATTGCGGTGGCGCTACGCGTAATCCTTTTATTTGCGATGATCCAATTGATTGGAAGACTACAAGAGCCATTCTTGATACTCACTGGTCCAATTGTTTCTGGTGGAATAAATTTTGCCACATGCGTTTTTCTCATTGGTGGCGTTTTCATCATGTATACGGCGGTAAAAGAGATAAGCCATATGCTATCAGTTCACAACTTAGGGAACAGCCTTGACCACAAACAAGGCAAATCGGCTGTCGCTGTCGTTTCACTAATAGTGCTCATGAACCTTATATTCAGCTTTGACTCTGTATTGTCAGCGTTGGCTATTACAGACGTATTTCCGATATTAGCCATCGCAATTGTTCTTTCCGGCTTAGCCATGCTTCTCTTGGCAGATGGTGTAACGAAGTTTTTAGAAAAAAACCGGATGTATGAGGTATTAGGTCTGTTTATCTTACTCATAGTTGGTGTGGTGTTGATTGGAGAGGCCGGAGTTGCTGCTAGCCATGCAATGCACGACCAAAGCCTAGCGGTAAAGATCTTTGGCTATGCATTGGTTCCAATGTCCAAAACAACTTTTTATTTTGCAGTTGTAGTTTTATTTTTGGTAGAAATAATACAGTCAAATTACAGCCGCAAGTTGAACGCCGAACGGGCTATAGCAGAAAACCATTCTAATCCTAACCAACCAAAAACCAATAATCATGAAAACAAATAAAGGTACTAAAGCAAATTATAGTTTTCTGGCAAAACTTCTTCATTGGAGTTTTATATTTTTATTTGCGTACGGTATTTTCAAGCAGATAGATAATATTAATCAATTGGAAGACATTTATCTTCTTAAGTTTGAAATGTTATTTGCTTTGTTCTTCTTATCATTTCTTATTTTTCGATTTTTTTATATGACCAAAACACAAGAAACTTCTCTGCCAGAAGACACTCCAAGGTCTCAACGGTTAGCGGCCAAAATAGTACATTACTCAATGTATATTTGCCTTGCTGCGATAGCATGCTCAGGCATGATGATAGGATACCTTTTCTGGTTAGGCTTAAAGGATGGGCTATTAATTGAGCTTGTAATCTGGGTACATGAGTTTTCCGTATCATTAATATACTGGCTTATTTCAATTCATGTTATTGCGGCAATATTTCATCGATTAAAAAATGATGGCGTTTGGAATTCAATGCCACCATTTTGGAAAGAAAATGAGGACGACATAGCATGACTTAGTCGTCAACGAACCGAATGAGCACTTTTCCAGCTTTCACTTACCCAGGTTTTCAATTTGTTAATCATTGCTATTGAGACTTTAACTTTTTTTGTATTTTGATCCAGCTCATGTTATAAACTTATTAACGATAAAGAAAAAACAAAAATGAGCAGTATACATCCGATTCAACTACCCCTTTTGATTGATCCAAAGCAAAAACGCCATGTTAGATCACAATTCGGTGCTCTGTGTTACCGTTTTAAAAATGATCAAATTGAATTTCTGCTTATTACGTCACGCCGCACCAAACGTTGGATCCTTCCCAAAGGTTGGCCAGAAAACAACATGACACCCGGAGAAAGCGCGGCAAACGAGGCCTTTGAAGAAGCAGGTGCAAGGGGCAAAACCGATGAAAGGCCAATAGGAGTTTATTGCTATGAGAAAAAGGTAGAATTTAGTAAAATCTATTTATGCAACGTAACAGTATTTTCTTTAAAAGTACAAAAAATTCTTTCAGATTATCCCGAAAAACTTGAACGAAAGCGTAAATGGTTTAGTAGACTTAATGCCGCCAAATGTGTGGCAGAACCAGGATTAGCACAGTTAATTAAATCCTTTGATGAGAGTTAAAAATTAGAAATGTCTCAAGGTTCTTGGCTACTTGATCTAGACCCAATAGTAATACTAACTAGGCATCAAAAAGCGTGGGAGAATACGCGATGATACGCTTTTCGATGAAATGTAATAATGATCATAGTTTTGACAGTTGGTTTCAATCTTCAGATGCATTTGAAAAACTGGCCAATTCTGGGCTGTTAAGCTGTATACATTGTGGGGATAGTAACATTTCCAAATCCTTGATGGCACCTAAAATCACCACAAAAAAAATAAAAGACAAGAGATCCTTAACTGCGCCAAAAGGCGATATTGAAAAGGCATTGGCAAAATTAAAATTAGAAGTGGAAAAAAACTCAGATTACGTGGGTATGAATTTCGCAACCGAAGCGCGCGCAATGCACGATGGTGATCAGCCCTCGAGGTCAATCTATGGAGAGGCTAAGCCGGAAGAAGCTAAAGCCTTGATTGAAGATGGTGTTCCCGTCACTCCCTTACCCTTCATGCCAAAGCGTAAAATCAATTAAACTTATAAAAATTCGATGCTAGAAACACTTGCCCTTGATAACGCAAAAGCATACGAAACCTCAGAAACTAAAGGAATTTAGAAACGCCATGCCTTGTTTGGTTATGAAATTCGGTGGAACTTCCGTTGCCAACCTAGATCGAATCCGCCAGGCGGCTGAACGAATTAAACTTGAAGTAATTCAAGGGTATCAAATAATTGTAATTGTTTCAGCAATGTCTGGAAAAACTAATGAATTGGTTGAATGGGTTAACGAAACTTCCAATCTTTATGACACCCAAGAATATGATGCTGTCGTTTCATCAGGCGAAAATATAACAGCTGGAATTATGGCCCTAACACTCCAGGAAATGGATATTTCGGCACAAAGTTGGCAGGGTTGGCAAGTGCCTGTTCAAACCACAGACATGCACAGCAACGCGCGCATCGAAGAAATTCCTACAAAAAATTTAGAAGCTAGTTTTGCAAATGGCGTGCAAGTAGCTGTTGTGGCTGGGTTTCAAGGCGTAAGCCCTAGAGGAAGGATCACGACACTCGGACGAGGCGGCTCGGATACAACCGCCGTCGCATTCGCAGCTGCGTTTAAAGCAGAGCGCTGTGATATTTTTACAGATGTGGATGGAATATACACAACCGACCCTCGAATATCTACCGACGCCCGCAAACTTGAAAAAATAGCTTTTGAAGAAATGCTTGAACTAGCTTCTCTGGGAGCAAAGGTATTACAAACACGTTCTGTAGAGTTAGCGATGAGGTATAATGTACGCTTAAGGGTCCTTAGCTCTTTCGAAAAACCATCAGATTCGGCAGGCACATTAGTTTGTGCGGAGGAGGAAATTATGGAATCAAATGTTGTCGCAGGCGTAGCCTACAGTCGGGATGAAGCAAAAATGACTTTAATTTCCGTCGCAGATCGGCCCGGAATTGCAGCCGCCATTTTTGGCCCACTGTCAAAATCCGGAGTGAATGTGGATATGATTGTTCAAAATATTAGTGAAGATGGGCGCACGGATATGACATTTTCCTGTCCTACCGACCAAGTTTTACGCGCAGAAAAATCTCTCCAAACTGCAAAAGATACCGGAACTATTAATTACCACAATCTGGTTGCCGATGAGTCAGTGGCAAAGGTGTCAGTTGTTGGAATTGGAATGCGAAGCCATGCCGGTGTGGCCGCCACTATGTTTGAAGCGTTACACGGAGAAGGCATAAACATTAAAGTCATAACAACGTCAGAAATTAAAATTTCCGTGCTGATAGAGAGAAAATATATGGAACTAGCAGTACAAACGCTGCATGATGCCTTTGAATTGGAGAAAGTAGCCTAGGGAGCACGGTTTTAAATGGTCCAAGCTTCAGAGAGTGAAAGCCGTAAACTGCTTGTTGCATTGCGAGATGCGATGGCAGAGGACTCTGCAGGTCAGGCTCGTTTAAATAAAATTGTACAGCTCACAGCGCATTCAATGGGTTCAGAAGTTTGCTCCATTTATTTGTTCCGTGATACGGAAACTCTCGAACTTTGTGCGACTGAAGGCTTAAACGCAACAGCAGTTCATCAGACTCGACTGCGAAGAGGTGAAGGCCTTGTAGGCCGTGTCGCTCGATTCAATCAAACAATAAATACTGCTGACGCGCCAGCTTCCAAAGGTTTCAGATATATGCCTGAAACAGGAGAAGAAATTTATTCTTCATTTCTAGGGGTACCCATACAACGCCTTGGCGAATCTCTTGGAGTATTGGTTGTCCAGTCAAAAGCTACACGTGAATTCTCAGCTGATGAAATATACGCGTTGGAAGTTGTAGCAATGGTCCTAGCTGAAATGACCGAATTAGGCGCGTTTATTGGTGACGGAGATGCGCTATCCGCCCGACACCAAAAGCCTATCACCTTTACAGCTCTGAGCGCACAGGAGGGCGTGGCTGAAGGCGCTGTATACCTGCATGAACCACGGGTGGTAGTTACAAATCCAATCGCAGATGATCCAGATATTGAACAAGGTCGCCTAGAAGAGGCTTTAGACCGTTTGCGCGTTTCAGTCGATCAAATGCTATCTGACGCCCAAAGTGGGGATTCTGAGCAGCTAGAAGTTTTAGAAGCATATAAAATGTTCGCTAATTCGAAAGGTTGGCGACGGCGCATGGAAGAGGATATCCAAAGAGGCCTATCTGCCGAAGCGGCAGTTGAAAAAGAACAATCCACAGCCCGAAGCAGAATTGGACAATCCAATGATCCCTACCTACGTGAGCGCCTTCACGATATCGATGACCTTTCCAATCGGTTGTTGCGCCTTCTCACCGGTCAGGGTGACGATACAGGTGCTGAAATTCCTAATAACCCAATTTTGGTTGCACAAAACATTGGACCTGCAGAATTGTTAGACTATGGGCGAAACCTTAGAGGTATCGTGCTTGAAGAGGGCTCAGTCGGTTCCCACGCAGCCATAGTTGCGCGTGCCCTAGCCATTCCTTTGGTAATCCATGCAAAGGGCATTTTAACAGAAGCTCTAAATGGAGATCTCATTCTAGTAGATGGAGATCAAGGGTCCGCGCATCTTCGACCCGATGAAGGAGTTCTGAAAGCTGTTCAAGACAAAATAGCGATGCAGCGACAAGAGGCAGATCGCTATATAAAACTTCGTAAAAAACCCGCACAGGCTAAATGTGGATCAGTTATCAAACTTTTAATGAACGCAGGACTAATGGCCGACCTGCCCTCTCTTACAAGCTCAGGGGCTGAGGGAGTGGGCCTGTTTCGGACCGAACTACAGTTTTTAACTCAGAACCAAATGCCAAAACGTGCAGAACTAGTTACCCAATATGCTCGCGTGATAAACGCCGCGAAAGGTCACAACGTAACCTTTCGCACTTTGGATATTGGTTCAGATAAAGTATTATCCTACATGGCACCCCAAGACGAACCGAATCCTGCAATGGGATGGCGAGCAATAAGGGTAGGACTTGATAAACCTGGAATATTGCGTATGCAGTTGCAGGCTCTTTTGCGCGCAACCGCTGGGCAGGACCTTTCTGTGATGTTTCCTTTTGTCGCCCAATATGGCGAATTCCAAGGAGCCAAAGCTGAGTTGCATAGGGCCATTACTCGGGAGACTAAGTTGGGGCATGAACTGCCTTCAAATATAAAGGTTGGGGCGATGCTAGAAACTCCTTCGCTGGCCTACGCACCAAATCAGTTCTTTGAGGAAGTAGATTTTCTGTCTATCGGCGGAAATGATTTAAAGCAGTTCTTTTTTGCAGCGGATAGAGAAAACGAACGAGTGCGCCGGCGTTACGATACTTTAAATACCAGTTTTCTAAATTTCCTAGAACAAATTGTGGAACGCGCACGAGCCTCAAATACAGAACTGTCATATTGCGGTGAAGACGCTGGTCGGCCCATTGATGCAATATGTTTTGCAGCACTAGGCATCAAGAATCTATCGATGAGACCAGCCTCAATAGCTCCAGTTAAGTACTTAATTCGCAGGGTGGATCTAAAAGATGTAAAATTCGTGATTGACCAATCACGTAACGAAGGGCATGAATCAGTTAGAACTTCAGTAATAAATTGGGTGAAAAAAAATACTTAAACTCCACGCACTTTCCCCGAGACTCCATTCCAGGCACCAAGATCTAAGGCAAGACCTAAAATACGGTTTGGGTTTATTGGTGGTGGCATTTGCACGTCCGACAATAACTTAAATCCAAAGCGTGTATAATAGGGAGCATCACCAACAAGCACTACACGGCGCCAACCCTGCAAAATAGCAGCACTCAAACTTTCCCGTATTAAAAAACTACCAAGACCTTCGCCTTGTCTTGTGGGATGAACAGCAATCGGCCCAAGTAGAAGAGCGTCAGCCTTATTAATATAAATAGGCCAGTATCTAATTGCACCAGCCAAAATTCCAGAAGAATCCCTGACGACGAAGCATAAATTTCTCACGGCTTCTGCACCCTCACGCAATCGGTAGGAAGATAAAGCCTGTCTGCCAGGCCCAAAGCACAAGTCATACAGTGCCTCGACCTCCCAAATATCTTCTTTTGTTTCACAGCTTAAATGAAACACTGCTAGTTCCCTCTTTCTTTTTGCAACTGGCGTACCACGCAGTTATTATGTTCACAAATAACAAGGACATTGTATGTTTTATCGCCCTAAAGATGGTCATGGACTATCACACAATCCATTTAACGCCATTGTAAGCCCACGCCCTATTGGTTGGATTTCAACTCAAGACACGAGTGGGAACAGAAACTTAGCGCCATATTCATTTTTTAATGCTGTCGCATACGTTCCACCGCAAGTTATGTTTTCATCAACAGGAGTAAAGCCTGATCAAAACGGGACAAAAGATAGTGTAGCTAACATTCGAGAAACCAGCGCCTTCTGTGTCAACATAGTTGAATATGCAATGCGAGATCAAATGAATGCCTCATCACAAACATTTAAAAAAGAAGAAGATGAATTTGTCAAAGCTGGACTTAAACCAATCCCTTGTGACACCATAAAAGGATTTCGCGTAGATGGAGCGCCAGCTAGTTTGGAATGTAAATTAACGCAGATTGTAGAATTGCCTGGCGAAGTCAATTTTGTGGTATTCGGGGAAGTCATTGGCGTTCATATTCGTGATAATTGTCTCGTTAATGGTCGTTTTGATGTAAGTAAATTTCGTCCGCTGGCACGACTGGGTTACAGAGACTATTCGGTAGTAGATAATATATTCTCACTTGATCGACCAGATGACTAAAGTTTTGCACTTAATTTATGATAATTAATGGCCACTATCTGCCAAAATGCCAGTGCGCACTCCATAATCTACAGCAATTTCATAATCTGGGTCATCATCACTATCTACAATTAAATGGCCAGCTTTATTAAGAAGGTAATGGCAGTCTTTACTAAGATGACGGAGTTGAATTCGTTTCCCAGCAACTTCATATTTGGCAGCAATGGCTTCTATCGCCTGTAAGGCAGATTGATCAGCAACCCTACTTTCAGCAAAATCAACAATAACTTTTTTTGGATCATCATCTGGTGTAAATAACTCAACAAAGCCATCACTGGAACCAAAGAATAAGGGCCCTCTAATCTTATAAACCTTGGTGCCATCATCTTCGAATAATCGGTTGGCATGAATGCGTGTGGCATTTTGCCATGCATATGCCAAAGCTGAAACAATCACACCAACCACAACCGCGATTGCAAGGTCAGTCATAACGGTCACTACAGTAACTAAAACTATAACAAAGGCGTCAGTAAGTGGTATTTTGCGCATAATTTTAAAACTGTTCCAGGCAAAGGTCCCAATAACCACCATAAACATTACTCCAACCAGAGCTGCTAAGGGAATCTGTTCAATCCATGAAGAACCGACCACTATAAAAGCTAATAGAAACAGAGCTGCTGAAATTCCAGCTATTCGAGTTCTACCACCAGATTTTACATTAATCATTGATTGGCCAATCATTGCACAACCACCCATACCCCCAAAAAACCCTGTAATAGTATTAGCAATTCCTTGCGCAATACTTTCTTGACTAGCACCTCCGCGTTTTTTTGTAATATCGCCGACTAAGTTGAGGGTAAGTAAACTTTCAATCAAACCGATTGCGGCCAAGATACCAGCATAAGGAGCAATTATATAAAAAGTTTCCAATGAAAATGGGGCCAAGGCGGTACCATAAGGGCCAGTTCCATTGCCGAATGGATTATGAAACTTTGGAAACGTACCTTTAATACTTTCCAAATCTCCAACTCTTGGAACATCAATACCAAACACGATTACCAAAATAGCTACTATACCAATTCCAGCCAGGGGGGCCGGTATAAATTTTGTAACTTTAGGCATTAACCAAACAATCGCCATTGTAAGGACTACTAGACTGCACATGATTATCATGGGAACGCCAGACAACCACTCCCCACCAGACATGCCATGTCCCGTGTTAACTATAGTACCAGGTACTTTAAATTGGCTCATCTGGGCTAGGAATATTACAATAGCTAACCCATTAACAAAGCCCAACATAACAGGATGAGGCACAAGTCGTATGAATTTAGCCCACTTCAAAACTCCTACAATGATTTGGATCAATCCCATTAGTACAACTGTAGCAAACAGGTATTCCACCCCATGTTGTGCAACCAACGCAACCATGACTACAGCCAAGGCTCCTGTCGCACCTGATATCATACCTGGTCTTCCGCCGATTAACGCCGTTATCAAACCGACAATAAATGCAGCATATAGACCGACCAATGGATGCACACCTGCAACGAAAGCGAACGCCACCGCTTCTGGCACCAAGGCCAAAGCAACAGTAAGTCCAGCCAGAATTTCGATCCGAATACGGCCCACCGTGAGTGGTTCACCAGCACTAATATTAAAATCAGAAAAAGACGGACGAGCAGCCAAAGCAGCTTGCAAAATACGGGACATAAATGGGAAACCTTTGTAGTCAAATTTAATTCTATTTAAGGCCCATACCACATATCCCATAAAGGTCACGGTATTCTTTAACATACAAAAATTGATGTGATGGCACTATCACTTCTCGCATGCGAGAAACAAATTTAATAATTTAAATAAAAGGGCAAGAAAGATGCAGAAAACAAAAATTGGAGTGATTGGCGGGTCTGGAGTTTATAACATTGATGGAATTGAAAATCCCAAATGGCAAAATGTTGAAAGCCCTTGGGGGACCCCCTCAGATGAAATCTTTACTGGCAAACTTCATGGAATAGAAATCGCTTTTTTGCCTCGTCATGGCCGTGGGCATACTCTTGCTCCAAGTGAAATACCCTATAGAGCTAATATTGACGCAATGAAACGGCTGGGAGTTACTGATTTAATCAGTATCAGCGCTTGCGGTTCTTTTCGCGACAATATGAAGCCTGGTCATTTTGTAGTTGTGGATCAATTTATTGATCGAACGACAGCGCGTGAAAACTCCTTTTTCGGAACAGGTTGCGTGGCCCATGTAAGCGTTGCCAACCCAACTTGTCTCCGTTTGTCTGAAGCCTGCAGTGATACTGCAAAGGATCAAGGCATTACCATCCACTTTGGTGGTACCTATTTAGCGATGGAGGGACCTCAGTTCTCAACATTAGCTGAAAGCCGTCTTTATCGAGATATATGGAACTGTGATGTCATTGGAATGACAAATATGCCCGAGGCAAAATTAGCACGTGAAGCTGAATTATGCTACGCATCGGTTGCTATGATTACCGATTATGACAGCTGGCACCCCGAACATGGAGAAGTGGACGTAACCAAGATCCTCAAAGTTTTGACAGAAAATTCCACCAAAGCTAGAGGCCTAATCGCCAATCTAACAAATCACTTAGAACCTGAGCGTCCAAGTTGTGCACAAAACTGTAACACCGCGCTAGACTTTGCAATCATGACTGCACCTGAGGCTAGGGATCCATCCCTAATCGCGAAGCTAGATGCTGTTGCGGGAAGAGTACTCTAGAAAGAGTAACAATACCCTCTTTTACGAAACCATAAACGTTTTTAGTTTAGTTAGGCTAATTTTAGGCAGATAAAATTATTAGAAAATAAGTCAGCCCCTTTGGTCATCCACGCAGTTTTTAAATAACTAGCCTGCCAGAGTTTTTCCGCGTCGATCATACCTGATCGATGCATAAAGAACATGAGTACGCCACCGCCCCCCAATTTGAAGATAACTTTGCGCCACACCTTCATATTTGAAACCACAGGTTTCCAGCAATCCGCGCGAAGGCTGGTTTTCTGGCAAACAGGCGGCCTCTATCCTGCTAAGGTCGAGCCTAATAAATGCATGCGAAACAATCAAATCAACAGCCTCACGCATTAAACCCTGCCGTGCGTAGGGCTCTCCTATCCAATACCCTAAAGTCCCTACCTGTGACGGTCCTCGTCGGATATTATCAAGTGTAACGGCTCCCACTAATGCCTGATCAGTTTTGCGAATTAAAAATAGTGGATATCCACTACCATTTTTTACTGCACGTTGTGCCCAATAGACACGGTTGGTAAAGCTTTTGCGCGTGAGGTGGTCCAATGACCATACGGGGTCCCAGGGAGTAAGAAATTCTCGGCTAGATGTTCGCAACTGAACCCAATTGCGAAAGTCGTTATGGCGCGGAGGACGTAATATCAGCCGCTCCGTTTCAATTTTAAACTTTGCACTCCGCACAAACATCAGGCAACCAAACGGGCCTGTAATTCTTCGACGCTTGGAGCATCTTTTACTGGACCATAAAGCGCTAAGGCTGCAGGCGAACCGCCAATCAATGATGCTGCAAAATTGCGGACAGAATTAACTGTAACCCCATCTATTCTCTCAACAACCTCATCTAATGTGGGAACACGATCCCATATTGCAACCATTCGCGCCAGTCTCTCGGCACGCGAAGATGGACTTTCGAGTCCCATTAATAGGCCGGCCTTCATCTGAACACTGGCTCGCGCAACTTCATTTTCATTCATATTGTCCGCTGCGCGTTTAATTTCATCCATCGTAATATTAGCAAGCTCAGAAACTTTATCCCCTGAAGTACCCGCATAAAGCGTAAGCGTACCCGTATCAGAATAGGCACCAGCACTGGCAAATATTGAGTAACACAAACCGCGCTTCTCTCTTACTTCCTGAAACAGACGAGAGGACATCCCTCCACCAAATGCAGTTGCAAAGACTTGCGCAGTATAGATATCTAAATTTTTATAATTTGGCCCTTCAAACGCCAACGCAAAGTGTGCCTGCTCAAGTTCTTTAATATGGCGGACTTCGCCGCCACTGAAATTTCCTGGTAAAAGTTGATTTTGGTTTCGCGAAACTAAATTTCCAAAAATTTCTTCACATTGCCTTACGATCGATTCATGATCAACTCCTCCTGCCGCGGCTAAGATCATTTGATCTGGCCCATAATTTTCCGAGACAAACTTTGACAGATCTTGTTTTTGAAAATTTGAAACCCGCTCAGCTGGGCCAAGAATAGATCGCCCTAATGGCTGATCAGGGTACGAGACCTCCTGCAGCCAATCAAAAATTATGTCATCGGGAGTATCCAAAGCCTGACCAATCTCAGACAAGATAACACCCCTTTCAACTTCAATCTCGGCAGAACTAAACACAGGATTCAAAACAATATCAGAAACAACGTCCAGAGCCAAATCAACATCATCAGATAAAACGCGAGCATAATAAGCGGTCATTTCCCGGCTAGTATAAGCGTTGATATAGCCGCCAACATCCTCGATTGCCTCAGCAATTTGTAATGAGCTTCGGCGTTTAGTTCCCTTGAATGCCATGTGTTCGAGGAAATGAGCGACACCATTTTGTTCAATACTTTCATGGCGTCCACCCGCTTTGATCCATATCCCAATAGAAGCTGATTTTAGCCCAGGCATATTCTCTGTCACAATGCGGAAGCCATTTTTCAGGCGATGGGTTTGTAAGGTCAAATTTTAATACGCTCTCGAACCAAAGTTTTCATGAGTTGCAAATCGTTTGGCATTTCAGTGAGACGCTCAGAACGGTCAAATAAATCAGCCAACCAACTTGGTAATACTGGACGTTTTCCCACCGATGCTTCCACAGCATCAGGAAATTTTGCTGGATGTGCCGTGGCCAAAGTAATCATTGGGGTCCTACTCAAATTTTCATTGGCAACTTTAACACCAACAGCAGTGTGAGGGCAGAGCACTTCGCCATTACTGTCAAACATACTTTTAATTACCCTGCTAGTTTCTTTCTCTGTTGCCCGACCACTATCAAAATATTTTTGAAGAGTTAAAAGAGCCTCTTCCTCAATTCCAAAGCCCCCTTGTTTCAGCTCACCCATCAAGCGTGTTATGGCATAACCATCTCGATCATATGCATCAAATAAAGCCCTTTCAAAATTTGAAGAGACCTGGATATCCATAGATGGAGTAATAGTTGGCTCAACTATACTAGTATCGTAGCGGCCAGTGGTAATCGCACGATGCAATATATCATTTTGGTTGGTAGCAATGACCAACCGGTCAATAGGCAATCCCATTCGTTTTGCGATGTAACCAGCAAAAATGTCTCCAAAGTTACCAGTTGGTACCGTAAACGAAACCTCCCGATGTGGAGCGCCAAGGGCAACGGCCGAGCTAAAATAGTATACAACCTGAGCCAGCACCCGCGCCCAGTTAATTGAATTCACCCCGGCTAAGCGGACACCATCTCGGAACTCGAAATCATTAAACATATCCTTTAGCATTGCTTGGCAGGTATCAAACGTTCCCTCCACGGCGATAGCATGAACGTTAGTCTCTACCGGCGTCGTCATCTGCCTTCTTTGAACGTCAGAAATTTTACCATTAGGGAACAATATAAAAATATCGGCTGTATCAAGGCCTTTAAATGCCTCAATCGCAGCAGACCCAGTATCACCAGAGGTAGCTCCAACAATAGTGACACGCTCACCACGGCGATTTAAGGCCCGTTGAAATAGCTGGCCAATCAGCTGCATCGCAAAGTCTTTAAAAGCCAATGTCGGGCCATGGAAGAGTTCCAGTAAATGATGATTAGCGCCTAACTGAACCAGAGGTGCACGAGCGTTATGGCTAAAGCCAGCATAAGCATTACTTATTGAGCTGATTAACTCTGCCTCTGAAAAACTATCGCCCACGAATGGTTGTATGACCCTCAAAGCAATCTCTTCGTAAGACAAACCAGCCAAACCAATAATGTCCGCAGAAGACATTTTTGGTATACTTTCTGGGACATACAAACCACCATCCCGCGCCAACCCAGTAAGCATCGCTTCCTCAAAAGTTAAGACTGGAGCGTTACCACGAGTTGAAATGTACTTCATTTAAATAGGCCTTACGTTTTAATCTTTTGAGATCGGTAAACGAAATAGCTACTCATTCCAAGCCAGATAAGTGACAAGAGAAACCATGTGACCGCGTATTGCTGATGATTATTCGGAATACTGGCTGTGTTGACGGGCAGCGGTTCTGCACCCTCTTGATCGAAGTTACTAGATTTGAGAACGAGCAATACTGGTTCTGTCGCAAGGTATGCTGCCATTGTAGGCACGTCACGCGCAAACCAGATATTTGCTTTTAAGTCATTCTCTGGCGTAAAGTTGTCAATTTCATCAGGCCAATGCAAGTTTCCAACGACCTGCCCAATTAGGTCTGGCGTAGGGGATATTTTACTCCTCACAGAGATGAACCCACGGTCTACCATGATTTTGCGCCCATCATGCAATCGAAATGCTGTAATCAAACGATAGCCTGCACCATATATTTTTTGAGATACCAAAACTTTTATAGTAGCACCAAAATAATTCCCAACCGCCTTTACTGGCATCAAGCTGTGAAACTCCTCAGAGGGGTTTAGTGGAACCAATTCAGCAGGTGCAGATACCTTATTTTCAATATCAGCCAGTATTGTATTTTTCCAAGCCATTCGTTTTATTTGCCAAACAGTTAGGGACATCAAAATAGCAACGCCCAAAACCCCCACAAGGACCATCCCCCAGTAACGCATAAATAACCTCAAGTTCCAAAGGGATAGATTAAAGTCACTGCCTGCATGCTTTAACTAGGCACTGAGCGTGGCAGTAAACCAATTCAACCAGCCCAGAGATATACTGCCGCAAATAAAAACAACCAAACCACATCTACGAAATGCCAATACCACGCCGCCGCTTCAAAACCGACGTGGTTTTTAGAGGTAAAGTGACCCTTGGTTACTCTGATTAAGCAAACTGCAAGAAAAATGGTCCCAATCAACACGTGCATTCCATGGAACCCCGTGGCCATGAAGAAGTTCGCAAAGGTAATCGAACCTGAGAACGTCCACCCATCAACAGTGATCAGTTCGTTATATTCATATATCTGAAATGCTGTAAAAATGGCGCCTAGGACAATGGCAAGGATTAATCCGGTCCGCAGGTCGTTGCGATTGTCTTCGTGAGCAAGCGCGTGGTGTGCCCAAGTGGCAGCACATCCTGATAACAGTAGTAGCAACGTATTGATCAGCGGCAACTCCCAAGGATTAATATGATGATATTCTGGCTTTAAATATTCTGTCCCAAAATACTCATACATAGGATATAACTGATGTTTAAAAAAACTCCAAAACCATGCTGAGAAAAACATGATTTCTGACATTATAAATAAAATAAACCCGTAGCGAAGACCAATTTGGACGACTGGCGTGTGATCGCCAACATGGCTCTCATCCACAACGTCACTCCACCAAGCATACATTACGTAAAGTACACCAACAAAACCTGCCAAGAAAATATAGGGGCCACTTCCATGCATCCACTGGATTGCACCTGTAAGCATCACTAATGCCGCTAATGCACCTAAAAATGGGTTAACTGAAGGCGGTAGGATGTGATAGTCATGGTTCTTTTCATGTGCCATTACGGGCCTCGTAAAATTTAGTTGCGGTTTATAGTTGTCGCAACCTGCAATGCAGCTTGCTTTTCAGGCAAATCGATCTCGTAGAATGTATACGATAAGGTAATGGTATGAATATATTTTCCTTCACTGTCATCCACTATTTCTGGATCAACATAGAACGACACTGGCATTTGAACGCGTTCACCGGGCATCAAAATTTGTTCCTCAAAACAAAAGCAATCAATTTTTGTAAAAAATCCACCCGCCTGGTAGGGAGTAACATTGTAGCTTGCCGACCCTGCGATCGGACGATCTGTTGGATTATAAGCCTCATAGAATGCCAAACCCGTTTCACCAATTTTGAGTTCCATTGCCCGAGCAACGGGTATGAAACTCCACTCCATGTTACTTTCTACTGACGCATCAAAACGTATTTTGATTGTTTCCTCTAAGATTGTGTTGCTACCTGCGTCCGCTGTACTTGTTATACCGCCAAAGCCTGTAACACGGCAAAACCAATCATAGAACGGCACACTTGCCCAAGCCAAGCCAGCCATAAAAAATACCAAAGACAGTGTAAGTGTTAGTGTCTTATGAGTTGCCTTCATTCCAAAGCTTTCTCTTCCAACGATGGCCGCGGCGCGTGATCATAGCCCTCAACTGGGCCTGAATTAGTGAGCTTAACAAAGCTCAGTGCCATCATCAAAATGATGAATAAGACCAGGCAAATAGCAACACCAAAGTTTTGGCTCCGCCGCCGTCTATGAATTTCTCGCTCAACCCGAATAGCCATCACCAGCCCCCAAGGCCATATGGCGAAAGTAAGGCCTCAGCCAGTATGGCGAGAAAATGTAAAAAAAGATATAAAATTGAAAATTTAAAGAAAGCGCGTTCATATTTAAAGTCATCTAATTCCGCCTCAGCTTCATTACGCAGCCAAATTAAGAAAGCATTCCTCAACACAATTGAGTTGCATATCAAAGCAATTGTGAGATAAATTAAACCACCAATTGAAGTAAAAGCGAGAACAACCGCGAGTGTGGATTGTAGTACAGCGTAAACCATGATGTGCCGCCGCGTACTTTTCCGTCCATGGGTTACTGTTAGCATTGGTAGTTTTGCATCATCATAATCAGAACGCATAAACAAAGCCAAAGTCCAGAAGTGCGGTGGGGTCCACATAAAAATCAAAGCAAACATTAGAACTGCCTCAATGGATACAACACCGGTAGCAGCGACCCACCCAATCAGAGGTGGAAAAGCACCAGCAGCGCCCCCAATAACTATATTTTGCGGCGTCATTCTTTTTAACCAAATTGTGTAAACGACCGCATAAAAGAAAATTGTAAAAGCTAGCCAACCCGCGGCATGCCAATTGGAGGCAAGTCCCAGCATCAAAATAGACAGGCCAGATAGTGCCACACCCAAACCCAAGGCAGCATCGCGACTGGTGCGCCCCGATGGAATGGGCCGCGTTTTGGTCCGATGCATAATCGCATCAATATCAGAGTCCCACCACATGTTTAACGATCCAGAAGCACCAGCGCCCAAAGCAATAAACAAAACGGCGCAGAAAATCTCAATAGGATGCAGTGTACCAGGCGCAGCCATAAGTCCTACGAACGCTGTAAACACCACTAATGACATCACGCGAGGCTTCAGCAAGGCGATATAATCGCCAAAAACTGGATCATAATCTTTACTATGGTCTGTCACGTAAGCCATGTACCTTGCTCTCAAGTAATACTTATTTTGCCGCTATTAAAATCGGTGGTGGAGTTCCAGCATATTCTTCAATCGCACCTTCCAGCCATGCATCGTACTGCTCCTGACTCACAACTTTTACGGTAATCGGCATGTATGCGTGAGCCTGACCACAAAGTTCAGAGCACTGGCCAAAATATATTCCCTCTCTCTCAGCCGCGAACCAAAGCTGCGCTAAGCGACCGGGAACGGCGTCCTGCTTAACGCCAAAAGCTGGAATAGTCCAAGAGTGAATAACGTCAGCGCCAGTTAACTGCATTACAATGGTTGCTCCAACAGGCACAACAACAGCCGCGTCGGTTGCAAGTAAATATTCATCTGGCGCATATCCATATTCTTCTAATTCATCTCTCTGAAGAAGTATGCTTTCAAAGCCAAAGTTGTGGTCGACGTACTCATAGCCCCAATACCACTGATAACCAGTAACTTTGATAGTAATATCTGCTTCTGGGATCTCTTGTTGTTTGAACAAGATTGGCAACGAAAAAACACCAATAAACAATAATATTATCACTGGGATGATGGTCCACATGACCTCAACTACAGAATTATGAGTGAATGTCCCGGGGTTCTTGTTTCTACTGGCGTGAAACTTGTAAGCAGCATATGCAATAAGTAAAGTTACAAATACAGAAATCAATGTGATAATTATCAACAAAAAATTATCAAGCCAAACAACATCTCGCATAAGTTCAGTCGCTGGGAATTGGAAACCAATCCCTTTAGGCTTTGGCTTTCCTATAGTTTCCAAACCTTGGAAGTTTTCTTGAGCCATCACAGCATTACCTAGGCTGACCATTACCAAACTAAAAAGATACATGAGAATTCGCATATTAAAACCTATATCCTGCCCTTTGGCGCGTGATAAATTTTTTGACGCACCTTGGATGATTGTAATTTAAGGCCCAACAACCATATGATGCACCTGCAGGCAATCACTTGACCCGCGTCAAAGGGACGCCAAAGCTAAAAATCATAGGAAAATAGCATTTTCGCTAACAACATCACTAGGAATTACATGACAGATTCTCCCTTCTCTCCATTTGAAACACATATTGATCGTAACTCAGCACTTAAAATTTTAAAAAAATCACTTGCTGGCGCGGACGATGGAGAATTATTTCTAGAACGCAGGCGGTCTGAAGTGATTTCCTTTGACGATGGGCGATTAAGGACTTCAAGCTTTGACGCCTCTGAAGGCTTCGGCCTCCGGGCAGTTCAAGGCGAGATGGTTGGGTATTCCCATTCTACTGAAATCTCGGAAAAGGCGATGCTTCGAGCTATGGGCACAGTCCGCCTAGCCGTGCAAGAGCCCACTCGCTCATTTGCAACCGCACCGTCAGGCACAAACCGAAAACTCTATAGTGATCATAATCCTTTAAATGATGCCCCGTTTCCAGCAAAAATAGACCTACTAAAAGAAATGGATGCCTATGCCCGAGGTTTAGATCCTCGGGTTGTGCAAGCCTCAGCTACTATTGCAGCATCACATCAGGAAATAGTTATTTTAAGGGTCGATAGCGCAGATGTGAGTGATAGCCGGCCCATGGTGCGAATGAATATTTCGATTATTGTGGAGCAAGATGGCCAACGCCAAACAGGTAGTGTGGGCGGCGGCGGGCGATATGCAATGTCAGGCATGCTCGAGCCTAAACACTGGCAACCATTAATACGAGAGGCGTTGCGTATTGCAGTCCTTAACCTATCAGCTGTCCCAGCCCCTGCGGGAGTTATGGATATTGCCCTCGGCGCCGGCTGGCCAGGAATTTTACTTCATGAAGCCGTGGGCCACGGGCTCGAAGGCGACTTCAATCGCAAAGGCACCTCTGCCTTTGCCGGTCTGCTGGGTCAGCGCATCGCATCTCCAGGCGTTACAGTCCTAGATGATGGAACAATTCCAGATAGACGCGGATCCATCTCCGTCGATGACGAAGGGACTACCAGCGCAAGGAATACACTAATTGAGGACGGTATATTAATCGGCTTTATGCAAGACCGTCAAAATGCCCGACTAATGGGCGTACCACCCACTGGCAACGGGCGGAGGCAGAGCTATGCCCATGCACCCATGCCACGTATGACCAATACGTACATGTTAGGTGGCACCGTGGCGCCAGGAGATATGGTGGCAGATATTAAAAAAGGCATTTATGCGGTAGGCTTTGGTGGCGGACAGGTGGACATCACAAATGGTAAGTTCGTATTCTCATGTACAGAGGCATATCTGGTAGAAAATGGGAAGGTAGGGGCCCCAGTAAAAGGAGCCACTTTAATTGGTGATGGCGCTACTGCACTGAAAAAAATCCGTGCGATTGGAAACGATATGCGCCTCGATGATGGAGTTGGGAACTGTGGTAAGCAAGGGCAGTGGGTACCTGTTGGTGTCGGGCAGCCGTCGCTTCTGATTGGAGGTCTGACAGTTGGAGGTTCGGCCACTTAGAACAAAATCAGAAAAGTTAGTTTGAAAAAATATTACAGCGCGGGACTGCCACTTTTAATATAAAATTTCAAAAAAACTAAAAAAAAAATTCTTACCTGCCATTGACAAATCGGAACCACACCTCCCTTTTAGCCAAGAATTTTCCTTTGATCGGCAGGGTACCCTATGGCTGTTGTTGTTGTTGAATCTCCTGCTAAAGCTAAGACAATAAACAAATATCTGGGACCAGGCTTTACTGTTTTAGCTTCGTATGGTCACGTACGAGACTTACCTCCAAAGGATGGGTCAGTCGACCCTGACAATGAATTTGATATGCTTTGGGAAGTCGGTGCCGCCAGTAAGAAGCACGTCAAGGCAATCGCCGATGCCCTAAAAGATGACAATGAGTTAATCCTCGCCACCGACCCAGATCGCGAAGGCGAAGCGATCAGTTGGCACTTGCAGGAAACACTAACCAAACGTCGCGCAATCAAAAAAGACACGCCAGTCAGCAGAGTAGTATTTAATGCTATAACAAAAACGGCTGTGACTGAAGCCATGAAGTCGCCAAGGCAGGTGGATATGGAGCTGGTAGAGGCTTATCTCGCGCGCCGCGCCTTGGACTACTTGGTAGGGTTCAAACTGTCCCCTGTGCTTTGGCGACGCTTGCCCGGTGCAAAATCGGCCGGGCGGGTGCAATCTGTAACTCTTAGGTTAATTGTAGAACGTGAGATGGAGATTGAAGTTTTTAACGCACGCGAATATTGGAGCGTTGCTGCATCTTTAGGCACCCCTCGCGGACAGGTTTTTGACGCGCGACTGACTACAATGGGCGGAAAGCAATTAGATAAATTTGATATATCGAACTCAACTGAAGCGGAGATAGCAGTTCAGGCGGTAACGAGCCGCGACCTACAGGTAGCCACAGTTGAAGCAAAGCCCGCCAGCAGGAACCCATCCGCCCCATTCATGACGTCAACACTACAACAAGAGGCTAGTCGTAAGTTCGGCATGGGGGCGCGGCAGACAATGTCGACGGCTCAACGTCTTTATGAAGCAGGATTCATTACGTACATGCGGACGGATGGCATAGATATGGCCCCAGAAGCAGTACATGCGGCTCGCGATGTAATTGCTAATCGCTATGGCAAGCAATATGTACCAAAATCACCAAGAATGTACAAAAATAAGGCTAAAAACGCCCAAGAAGCACATGAGTGCATTCGCCCAACAGAGTTGGATCAAGCTCCAGATCAACTCAACATCTCCGAGCCTGATCAGAAAAAATTATATGATTTAATATGGAAACGCACCATCGCAAGCCAGATGGAGGCCGCAAGAATGGAGCGTACCACTGTTGAAATCAAGAGTGATGATGGGCAAGTTGGACTACGAGCCAATGGGCAGGTTGTCTTATTTGATGGCTTCATGCGCGTGTACGAAGAGGGGCGAGATGACACCGTTGTTGACGATGACGACAAGCGGCTACCGCAGATTATGGTAGGGGATGTTTTATCTAAAAAATCAGTAATTCAAGAACAGCATTTCACACAACCCCCCCCAAGATATACTGAGGCAAGTCTGGTTAAGAGGATGGAAGAATTAGGCATTGGTCGGCCTTCAACCTACGCCTCAGTCGTTACAACCATTCAAGATCGAGATTATGTCCGTAAAGAAAAAAATAGACTTATTCCAGAAGACAAAGGGCGTTTAGTTACTGTATTTTTAACAAATTTTTTTAGACGATATGTCGAATACGAATTTACAGCAAATCTTGAGACCCAACTTGATGACGTTTCCGCAGGAGAACGAAAGTATCGCAACGTACTGAGCCGCTTTTGGAAAGATTTCAAAGTTTCAATAGACGAGGCGATGGATCAGTCTATCACTGAAGTTTTAGAAAAAATAAATGAGGCCTTAGAGCCGCACCTCTTTCCAGTTGAGGAGGCTGGAATTGATCCACGACAGTGCAAAAATTGCGGCAATGGTCGTTTATCAATGCGTACTGCACGTTCAGGCGGTGCATTCATTGGTTGCTCCAATTATCCAGAGTGTCGCTTCACTCGGCCTTTTGGTCCTCCAGGCACTGAGAGCAGTGCAATCGGCCCAGACGGTAAGCTTCTAGGCCACGATGGTGAAGATCCAATTAGCCTACGTGACGGCAGATACGGACCCTATGTCCAACGTGGTAATTTGACTGAAGAAAACCCAAAGCCACAGCGCATGTCTATTCCAAAGACCTGGGCCATAGACGAATTAGACTTTGAGAAGGCTGTTCAACTTTTGTCGTTACCGCGCGAAATTGGACCTCACCCAGAAGATGGTGTGTTAATAGAATCCTCTATTGGCCGGTTTGGTCCTTACGTGAAGCACGGTACGATGTACGCAAATATTGGTGACATTAATGAAGTCTGGACGATCGGGATGAACCGAGCGGTAGAAGAGTTAGCCAAGAAAGCCGCCCGTGGTGGGCGGGGAGCTGCGGCGACACCATTAGTCGAACTTGGAGAACACCCTAGCGAGGGTGGGCCAGTTAATGTGATGTCTGGTAAGTATGGCCCATATGTAAAATGGGGCAAAATTAACGCAACAATTCCAAAAGATGTGGAACCCGAAAAGTTAACCATGGATCAGGCTGTGGCTTTAATCGCAGAAAAGGCACCCACCAAGAAAAAACCAAAAGCGAAAAAGAAAGCTACTACGAAAAAAAAGGTTGCGAAAAAACCAAAGGTCTAACAATAGGGTGCCCTTGTAGCTAGTCATCTTTGAGGTGGAGCACCAAAGGCACTCAGTACGCGCTGTGCCGCTAATTGCACTGGGTCAATCGTATCTACTAAAATCTGCAACCTATCAAAACGAGCTGGGTCTGAAGCAACTGCCTGGCGTAGTGCAGTACCAAAAGCAACACGCAACTCCGTTCCAATGTTAAACTTGCAAATAGAGGTCTGTGAAGCCAACAGCGTTCTCTGCTCATTAGGCACACCAGAGCCACCGTGAATGACCAACGGCACTGACGTCATTCCCTCAATCTCTGCTATTCGGTCCAAATCTAGCCCACCATCTTTTTTCTGTTGGAGGTGAACATTGCCCACACTGATAGCTAAGGCATCAACACCGCTATCGCGAGAAAACTTTGCGGCTTCGGCTGGGTCAGTCCCATTAGAGCTCTCACCACCAGAATATCCCACAAACCCAATCTCACCTTCACATGAAATACCTGCTGCATGCGCCATTTCTACAACTTTAGCAGTTTCATCTATGTTCTGCTGCAAAGGCTTGCGCGAACCATCAAACATTAGGGAGGTGAAGCCACTTTCTAAGGCAGTCTTACAATCCTCAAAGGTATAACCGTGATCTAAATGCGCAACCACTGGGACTGAGGCTGCTTCGGCTAAAGTTTGAAACATTTTTCCAAGTACTGGCAACGGCGTATGCGCTCGACAAGATGGACCAGCTTGCAAAATTACTGGACAATTTTCAGCTTCTGCCGCGGCGACATAGGCCTTCATATCCTCCCAGCCAAGTGTAACCAAACCACCCACAGCGTAGCCCTGTTCCAATGCGGGTTGCAGGACCTGGGCTAAGTTCACAAGTGTCATTTAAATTTAGCAATCATGTCTTTAATGCCAGGAATAGTCTCCACCTGATATGCATGGGTCGGTTGGAAATACTGCACTAGTGAGCGCTGGCTCAGTCCACCAAGGATTGTGAAATAATACATCTCGTAGCCAGGCAACACACAACATGGATGATATCCATTATCGAGACAGATAGTTGAACCATCCGTTATGTGATAAGCCTCACCAGGTTTGTTGTCCTCCCGCTGCAACATTTGAACACCAGAACCCCAATTAGGTTTGAAGCGGAAATTATAGGTCTCATCATGGCGGGTTTCTATCGGGAGACGATCAGTATCATGTTTATGACTCGGAAACCCAGACCAACCTCCGGCCCCTACCGTGAACAGTTCGCTAACCAGCAAGCGGCCAACTTTTCCATGCTGTTTTTGGCCCAATATATGTTTGATTTTACGATGCGTTTTAGTGTCGTCTGAGCCATATTGTACCAAGTCAATCTCGTCAGAACGTACGGAAAAAGGGTCTAAGACCTGATCAAATTTGGCGCCAGCTACGAAGACTTCTGCCGTTTCCGCTAGACAGATCATTTCAGCGGTAGCGCCAGAAGGCACATAAACACCCTCAGGTTCACCGTCCCAAACATCTTCAGAACGTCCGCCCAAAGATGTCGCCTTGAAGCCCTCAACATCTACGTCCACAGTGCCGGTGGCCGGGACAATGCAGGTCTCATAGCCCGGAACCTTGTATTCAAAGGCTTGCCCTTTTGTAAGCTTGACAATGTTGAAATAATTCAATGGAACCGTGCTGTCCTCAACATCGACGATGGCACAATTGTGATTGTTAAATGGAGCGATATGCATGGACTATCCTTTTATATCCGATGGACCTGGGTGTTGGGCCAAAAACGTTTCTAAATCTCCTGGGTAGGGCATCGCAGGCGCACATCCAGGCTTACCTACCACGATAGCTGCACACGCAGATCCACGTAGTATGGATTGCTCTAGTGATAGGCCTTGAGCCATGCTTACCAAGAATCCCGCCATAAAACTGTCACCAGCGCCTGTGGGCTTCAATGGGATGACCGAATAAATACCAGTATGCAACTCAAGGTCATCAGCAAACGTGATCGCGCCTTTTTCACCCATTTTGTAGATCACAATCTTGGCACTAGTTTTGGATAGCCCACGGGCCTTGGCTAGACCTTCTTTAATGTCACCAGCCATGAAACCAAACTCTTCATCATTTCCAACAATCACATCAGACATAGCTCCCGCACGTGACAGCACCTCAGAAGCAACCTCCGCTGAAGGCCAGCTGTAAGGGCGGTAATCAATGTCAAAAATGATTGGTAGGCCTGCAGCCTTAGCTAAGTCAAACGCGTGAAAGGCTGCCGAACGGCTGGGTTCAGCCGCAAAAACAGTGCCGGCAGTTACTAATGCACCAAAATCTTTATAAACAACCTCTTCCGCATCCGATATTGTAAATTGAAAGTCGGCCGCACCATTCCGGTAAATTACACTTTGGTGGTCACTAACACGGCTTTCATACACGGCCAAGGAATTACGGAACTCACCACCCACCGACTTAACGTGCGTGCAATTAACACCATAGTTTTGGAGCTGCTTTAAACAGTATCGTCCAACGCTGTCGTCACTTACGGAAGTAACAAGGGCTGCCTTCCCACCCAACTTAACCACGCCAGCAGCGATGTTGGCTGAAGATCCACCAAGCCCTGCCCTGAATGTTTCAGATTCTTCTGTCTTGGTACCTGGAGGGTCTGGAAAAAAATCCATCCCAGCTCGGCCAAGGACCACAAAATTATTTTGCGAAATTCCCGCCACAACTCCCTGCATCACCTATACCCCACGCCGTTGTTTCGAACGACTACTTTCCCAATCTTGGTGTGCCTCACGAACCCGCGCATGGTCACTTACATGAGGGGTGCCCACTTCCCACCAGGTGTGGCCTTCAGTTGTCCAGCCATCATAGGGATCCACATCCATCACAATAACTGATGTTTTAGAGGCAGCTTTGGCGCGCTTAAATGCTTCTTCCAGCTCCACAAAGTTTGAAACTTTCTCAGCATTTGCCCCCATGGCAGCCGCGTGAGCAACAAAATCAACCGAGAAAGGCTCAGCAACTGTTGGACAATCAGCAATGAGATTATTAAAGCTTTCATTTCCGGTGTTATTTTGTAATTTATTGATCACAGCAAAGCCTCCGTTATCAAGCACTAGCACAATCAATTTCTTACCAGTAAGTACCGAAGAGTAGATGTCCGAATTCATTAACATGTAGCTTCCATCACCAGTAAAAACTATCGTATCTTGCTCAGGTTCCACCTCACTTTGGGCAATGCGTGCACCCCATCCACCAGCAATTTCATACCCCATACAACTGAAACCAAACTCAACATCAACCGTACCAATGTCCAATGTCCGCCAGTTTGCGGTAACTTCTGCAGGTAATCCACCTGCCGCCGCAACTATCCGATCACGTGGGTGGCAAATCGCGTTTATTACGCCAATAGCTTGCGCATATGAATTAGGCCGATTTCCAACTTTGGTATTTTCTAATACATAGGAATCCCATTTTTGCCGTTGAGCCTGTGCGTCTCTGGTCCAATCTGGTGGCGCCTGATACTGGCCAATATCATTTTCAAGTGCTTTCAGTCCAAGTTTGGCGTCCCCAACTAAGCTCAAAGCCATGTGTTTAGTAGCGTCATGCCTTGCGGTATTCAGCGAAATAAATTTAGCATCAGGTGCAAAAGCTGTCCAAGAACCTGTAGTAAAATCTTGTAGGCGGCTGCCCACAGACAATATGACATCAGCCCGTTTGGCTAGCCAGTTGCCACTCTCTGATCCCGTAACCCCAACTGGCCCCAAATTGAGTTTATGATCTTCTAACAAATTTGCACGTCCAGCGATCGTTTGTATCACCGGGATATTTGTAGCTTCCGCAAAACTGATTAACTCTTTAACAGCCCTAGAATACTGCACCCCTCCACCAGCAATAATAGCTGGGCGCTTGGCGTCTTTTAGTACTTTCAAGGCATCTTGAAGCTCGCGAACATCGGGTGTTTGGCGGCGAATCCGGTGTACCTTTCTATCAAAAAAAGACAGTGGATAATCATAAGTCCAACCCTGTACATCTTGCGGCAGTGCGATAAACGCTGGGCCACAATCCGCAGGGTCTAGCAATGTAGCTAGGGCAGCAGGTAAAGATTGAAGAACCTGAGCAGGATGCGTAATCCTATCCCAATACCTACTGACCGGTTGAAACGCATCGTTTAATCCTAACGCTGGATTTCCAAAATGCTCTAATTGTTGCAGCACTGGGTCTGGAAGGCGAGTTAAAAATGTATCTCCACAAAGCATTAGCATCGGCAAACGGTTGGCGTGACAGAGAGCCGCCGCTGTTAATAAGTTTGCGGTACCAGGGCCAGCAGAAGCAGTGCAGAACATAAAACGCTGCCGCAGATGATATTTAGCATAAGCAGCGGCAGCAAACCCCATCCCTTGCTCATTTTGACCACGATAAAGTGGCAAGACATCCTTATGATCGTAAAGTGCTTCACCTAAACAGGGCACGTTACCATGACCAAATATGCCAAAACCACCGCCGCAAACACGAGTTTCCACTCCATCAATCTTGATATACTGACAGGCCAGAAAGCGGATGATCGCCTGGGCAGTTGTGAGACAAATAGTTTTATCTTCTGTATCCACAGAGAAAACTCCAAATTAAAAGGGTTAGAATAGAATTCTTGAACCTAGTTGCAGTATTTTAGTTTGAGGTATTAAAATTTCAAACATAAAAGATTTTTTAATCACTTAGTTTGCGGATCTATACCAATTGACTAAAATAGCACGGTCTTTTTGTGAAATATTAGTGATGTTGCCCGGCGGCATGGCGTGGCTAATACCGGCCTGTAAATAAATTAAATGTGCATTTTTAGCAATGTCAGCACGAGTTTCTAGCAACACTCCTTTTGGAGCCCATCTGATTCCATCCCAAACCGGTTCACGTGCGTGGCACATACCACAGCGACCCTGCACTATTTCATGCGCATTTTCAAAACCATCAGCCTGTGCAAATCGCTCCTCGTAGCTGGTAAGAGGAATAATCTTTACAGCCTCAATATCACCATCAAAATGGCGAATAGAGGACAGCCAGGCAATTAAGACAAATAAGATTAATGTTATCCCCCATGTCCAATTTGGTTTGCCGTTGCGCGAATGCATCGAATTAAAATAATGGCGAATGGAAACTCCCATCAAAAACACCAAACAAGCTATTATCCATGCGTATGGAGTACCAAAAGCTAGTGGGTAATGATTTGAAAGCATTAAAAATATAACTGGGAGCGTCAGGTAATTATTGTGCGTGGATCGAAGTTTTGCTATTTTGCCGTATTTTGGGTCTGGCAGCCGGCCTGCCTTTAGGTCAGCGACAACTATTCGCTGATTTGGCATGATTACCATAGCAACATTTGCTGTCATAATAGTTGCAGTGAATGCCCCCAAATGCAGCAGAGCGGCCCTACCGGTGAAAACCTGATCATACCCCCAAGACATTATAACTAATACCAAAAAAAGCAAAACCATTAGCACAGTTGGGCGCTCACCGAGTTTTGATTTACACAAGTAGTCATAGACCACCCAGCCTATGGCCAGAGATCCTCCAGAAAGCACTATAGCCTGCATGGGTGATAAATCCATTTTGGCTGGATCAATTAAATAAAGTTCAGATCCCGCCCAATACATAACCATAAGAAGTGCCACACCCGATAGCCACGTTGTATAGCTTTCCCACTTAAACCAAGTCAGATGTTCTGGCATCGCAGCGGGTGCAACTAAATATTTTTGGACATGGTAAAAACCACCACCATGAACCTGCCATTCTTCACCATCAGCAGGTCCGTCAATATTACGGTTCAATCCTAAATCTAGGGCAATAAAATAGAAAGAGGATCCTATCCATGCCATCGCAGTGATAACATGCAGCCACCGAATTCCAAAGCTCAGCCACTCCCATAAAATTGCAAAATCATACATTTTTTAACCCTTTAGCTGCCCCGATAGGTTGAATAGCCATGCGCGGTCAGCAGTAATGGCACATGATAGTGATTATCTATCGCCATCGCAAAGCGAATAGGAATTTCATCCAAAAATATGGGTTCCACCCCTGCCTGGTCAGTCGCGCGCAAGTATTCGCCAGCATAAAAAATTAATTCATATTTTCCAGTTTCAAAAGATCCCTGTGGTAGTATTGGACTGTCAGTACGCCCATCAGCATTGGTTACTGCCTCATTAATCTTGTTAACTCCACCATTTTTATGCAAAAAGAGCTCAATTTTAATTCCAGGTGCGGGACAGCCCCGGGCCGTGTCCAAAACATGAGTGGTTAAAAATCCTGCCATGACTTATTCCTTTGTTACTTTCCTTATGTTCGCGCAAAAAATAAGAAAAGAGAATGCCCAAATAGGAGAAAACTTATGAACCGCTATCCACGCGACATGTCTGGCTACGGAGCCACTCCACCGTTGGCTGAGTGGCCTAACAATGGGCGGATAGCTCTGCAACTGGTACTAAATTACGAGGAAGGTGGCGAGAACAATATTTTACACGGTGATAAAACGTCCGAGGCCTTTTTATCGGAGATAGTTGGCGCGACGGCTTGGCCCAATCAACGTCACTCTAATATGGAGAGCATCTACGAATATGGTGCAAGAGCTGGGTTTTGGCGGTTGCACAGGATCATGAAAGACTTGCCAGTGACAGTCTATGGCGTAGCAACGGCACTGGCTCGAGCTCCTGAACAGGTAGCCGCTATGAAAACTGCAGGCTGGGAAATAGCCAGTCATGGGCTAAAATGGATCGAATACAAGGATACATCAGTTAAAAGTGAGGCGGCGGATATGGCGGAAGCCATACGCTTGCATACAGAAGTTGTGGGAAGCCCACCGCGAGGCTGGTACACTGGGCGTAGTTCTGAAAACACACTAAAGCTGGCCGCAGAAACAGGCCAATTTAAGTACCTAGCCGATACGTACGCGGATGATCTGCCGTATTGGATGGAATTTGGGAAAATAGACCAATTAATTATACCCTATACGCTAGATGCCAACGACATGCGGTTTGCGACACCACAAGGCTTCAATTCCGGAGATCAATTCTTCACTTACCTGAAGGATAGCTTTGACACACTATACGCAGAAGGCGGTAGAATGATGTCAATAGGCCTGCATTGTCGCCTAATTGGTCGTCCTGGCCGCGCCGCTGCACTTCAACGTTTCATTGATTATGCAAATACCCATGAGGGCGTTTGGTTTGCAACAAGAGAAGAAATTGCTGACCACTGGGCTGCCACTCACCCCCATAAACGGTTCACTCGTCCCAGCCAAATGACCAAGGAAATATTTGTGGAGACGTATGGTGGTATTTTTGAACATTCACCTTGGGTAGCTGAACGCGCTCATAAGTTGGAATTAGGGCCAATGCACGATAATGCTACGGGACTACACAACGCGCTATGTCGAGTATTTCGCTCATCTACGGATGCCGAGAGATTAGAGGTGCTTATAGCTCATCCTGACTTGGCGGGGAAACTTGCCGCTGCACGGCGTCTAACTGCTGCAAGCACAGCTGAGCAGGCTGGTGCTGGTCTGGACGCGCTTACTGATAGTGAACGAACAGATTTAGTGAAGATGAATTCTAACTATGTCAAAAAACATGGATTTCCATTCATTATTGCCGTGCGCGATCACAAAAAAGAGGATATTTTGAGTGCGTTTGAAGCTCGAACTGCAAATGATCAAGCAATCGAATTCAACGAAGCATGCCACCAAGTTGAACGAATAGCTGAGTTGCGGCTTCGAGATCTATTACCACGCTAAAAACTTATTGAAATTTATTTGCTAGTTATAGTTTCAATGGCATATGACGATTCACGTCTTTGTATAGTAGATATCGAAACGGTTCGGATCCACCCGCATAGCAAGCTTGGGGACAAAAGGCTCTCAGCCACATGAAGTCGCCCGCCTCAACCTCCACCCAGTCCTGGTTCAGTTTATAGACAGCTTTTCCCTGCAGAACATACAAACCATGTTCCATGACGTGAGTTTCTTCGAACGGAATAACGCCCCCAGGCTGAAAGGTTACGATATTTACATGCATATCATGCCGAAGGTCATCCAGCTCCACAAATCTAGTGGTCCCCCACGCACCATCCGTATCAGGTACAAAATTTATCGCATTTCTGTCTTCGTGGGTGACAAAGGCTTCAGGTGCATCAATACCCTTCACCCCTGCATAAGCTTTTCGAACCCAATGAAACCTTAATGTTGATTTACCCGCTTTTAGCTGCCAACTAGCACCAATGGGAATATAAGCGTAACTGCCAGCACAAAGTTCGTGGTTCTCACCATTTATCTGCAGAAAACCCTGCCCATCTGTAACAAATAAAACAGATTGCGCACTTAGATCAGTGTCTGGTTCGGTACTCCCTCCTCCTGGTAGTACCTCCATGATGTATTGCGAAAATGTTTCAGAAAATCCACTAAGTGGCCGTGCTAAAACCCAAGCGCGAGTGTTGGACCAATGTGGTAAAAAACTGGTAACTATGTCACGCATACAGCCTTTGGGGATCACAGCATATGCCTCGGTAAACACGGCGCGCTGGGTCATAATATCATTTTGACTTGGCAAACCACCCGTCGGAAAATAGTATTTTTTACCTTCTATCATTGCGACACCCTTTTCAGCTTGAAGCTAGTTAACGCGAAACATAGCAAAAAAAAAGACCTGAGAT
>JAFMEA010000174.1 GCA_017856985.1 Planktomarina sp. | reverse complement strand
TCGGGAGACATGAGACATGGTTAAAGTTTGTATTGAGAAACAGTTACTGCCTGTGGCGGACATGTTGGTCGATATTTTAAAAATGAGAATGGCGGAAGTCGGTATCTGTGGCAGTGGCGCGACCAAGCAATCGGGTGGTGATGAGACTGTTCCGGATCGAGCTATCACTAACGTACCCCAATTTTATGATGTTTTTCTTTGTAGTGCAGAATTTGCCGAGAGAGCAGGTGGAACGACAGCAATTGTTGAAATTGCTCGTGGCATGAAAGCCAAGAAACTCATGGTCATCGGACATGATGACAGTGATCAATTCTTCGTCTCACAAGAAATGAACGGTAAGTTAATTCGCTTTAACATGCCAAAAGTCTCACAAACAATCGAAATTCCAAAAAATTATAGTCTGCAACTAATCGCAACATTATGCCTTGATGACGAGCATGTTGCGGTTTCGGACCCAAATAGCCGACAGCTAATGTTGCTTGCCAACCGTGTTGCAATGACTGATGTAACAGCATTCATCAATGGCCCCACTGGCACGGGAAAAGAGGTGCTGGCAAAATTTATTCATAATCAATCAAACCGTAAAGAAAATGCATTCGTGGCGATTAACTGTGCTGCGATCCCAGAAAATATGCTTGAAGCAATTTTATTTGGGCATGAAAAAGGCGCATTTACTGGAGCTTCGACTGCCAATAAAGGCATTTTTCGAGCTGCAGATGGTGGCACATTACTTCTCGATGAGATTTCAGAAATGCCTTTATCACTGCAAGCAAAACTGCTTCGTGTTTTGCAGGAACGCAAGGTTACACCACTTGGAAGCCAGCGTGAAATTGATGTTGACGTGCGGGTGATTGCAACAACAAACCGAGACATGTTATCGACGATCAGCGAAGGTAAATTTCGTGAAGATCTTTTTTATCGTTTAAATGTGTTTCCTTTGACAACAAAACATTTAGCGCATCGTACCGACGATATCATACCGATTAGCAGTATTCTTCTAGCGCGTCATAGCTCGGTCTTAGAAGATCTTCCCTTTATTGATGATGAAGCCGCTGAGATCCTCTTGTCTTATAGTTGGCCAGGAAATGTGCGCGAGCTAGAAAATGTTTTGCAGAGGGCTATTGTTTTGTCGTCAGGCGGCAAAATCAGGGCTGGTGATATTATGGTCGACGGAACCATTCAAGAGCGTATTTCTAAGAGCGTTTCAAGCGAAATATTTCTTTCCAAAAGCGCAAGCGCTTGAAATTTTAGGGGATCAACATGACACAAATTAGTTCAATGGCGGGGCCAATTTCCTCACTGCGTGCCCAGCTTCGTGCTCAGGCAGAAGCGGCACTTGCCCCAGAGGTTAATAGTTCCCCTTTTACCAGCAGAATGGGTGATGCACTCAAAGAAGTTGCAAATGCTCAGAATCAGGCTGCCAACATCACGAAAGCTTATGAGCTGGGTATGGAAAATGACATTTCCAAAGTCATGATCAGCCAACAAGTTTCCAGTCTTGGGTTTCAGCTAACCCTTAATGTGCGGAACAAAATGCTGAGTGCTTATAAGGACATTATGAATATGCCGGTTTAGGCAATACTGCATGGAAATAATTTATTAAACCTTTGGATCCACATAAAAAAGTTCAGGACACACAAACATGGCCGACGCAGTTGTAAATCAGAATCGTGAATTGGTTTCGAATGAATCAGGTGTTTTTGCGCAAGCAGGATCACTCGTATCGCAAGTCAGCCGGATTTATAACCAACCAGCTTTTCAACGTTCGCTACCTACCTTTGTTGCGTTAGCAGTAGCTGTGATTGGCCTTGGAGCTTATCTATGGATGCAGCAGCCGACACGAACCACGCTTTATGCAGGCCTTCCTGAAGCAGAAAAATCTCGGGTTCTTGATGCGTTAAAAAATTCAGGTGTTAATGTGACTTTAGATCCAGTCACCGGTGATGTTCTGGTTCCCACCGAGAATTACCACAGTTCACGTATGACTTTAGCTGCTCAAGGTCTACCAGCTTCGGTTGCAACAGGTTATGACCAGTTGGATTCAATCCAAATGGGGTCAAGCCGTTCGGTGGAGGCAGCAAAATTAAAACAGTCGCAGGAAATGGAGCTGGCACGTTCAATTAGTGAAATTGATATGGTGATCAGTGCAAGGGTGCATCTTGCACTTCCAGAAAAAGAGGTGTTTGTCCGTCAGCAAGCCGAGCCGACAGCGTCGGTTTTTTTACAGCTTGCTAGGGGGCGTAGCCTTGGCCGCTCAAAAGTTGACGCGATTACGCATTTGGTTTCGGCCTCGGTGCCCAATCTTTCTAGAGAAAATGTGTCAGTTATTGATCAAAATGGTAATCTGCTTTCAAGTAGCAGTGGAGGAGTGGAGAGCCGTTTGTCGGACTCGCAACTTGAACATAGGATACGGTTAGAAGACATTTACCGGGGACGTATTACGTCATTATTATCGCCAATCGTTGGTGCGGGTAATATAAATGCCCAAATCAATTTAGATATCGACTTTACCCGAAGCGAGGTTACTGAAGAAATTGTTGATCCAAATGGCAATGCGCTGCGCAGTGAGCAGAGCTCTTCAGATAA
>JAFMEA010000016.1 GCA_017856985.1 Planktomarina sp. | reverse complement strand
ACATCTAGCATATCATTCCTCAGGAAGGTCAGCCGCTCTTTACGAAGTAAACTACGGCAGCCCATCTACAATAGCACTCGCAAAAGCTAGCCGTAAGGACTTTGATAGCCTCCTAACCGGGGTATTAAGCCCGCGTGGGTTTATGTTGTTGTGCTTGCGTGGTGAAGAAACTCAATATGAATCCGATCTAGTACAAATGGACCTCACTGAAATCTCCATGAGAGAAGCGGTGGGTATGGTTCCAATTCTGAATCAAAACGATGTGCTTAGAGCAGCGGTAAGTGGGACAGCACAAGACATCGATACAGATATGATGGTCCAAAATTTTGCTCGTCTACTCCGTGACAATGGAGGCCAGATTGAGACAAATCATGAAGTAAAATCGATCAAAAAGATGTCTTACGGTTGGCGGCTGGACACGGATCAGGGCTCCTTTATGGCCAAAATTCTAATTAATGCGGCTGGAGCCTGGGGAGATAAAGTTGCAGAGATGGCCAATATTCCTGAAATTGGTCTTACTCCAATGCGGCGAAGCGTTGCCAGACTTTTACCACCGTCTAATTTAGACGTTAAAGGGTGGCCCGTACTCTTTGGACCCGGTGAGCGTTGGTATGCAAAGCCAGATGCTGGCGGTTTGATTATATCTTTAGCAGAAGAGACACCGAGCCCACCGATGGATGCCTGGGCTCATGAGTTGGACCTAGCTGAAGCTTTGGCTCGTTATCAAGATTATGTCACTGCGCCCGTAACTCGACCAGTTGCATCTTGGGCAGGCTTGCGCACCTTTGCGCCAGACAGAAGTTTAGTATTGGGACCAGCACAAAAAGATAGCAGCTTCATTTGGGCTGTAGGCCAAGGTGGATATGGTTTTTTTACAGCCCCCGCTGCATCACAATTCATCGCAGATGTAGCAGTCGGAAAAGAACCAAACTTTGACTCAAAAATATTATCAGATTTAAGTCCTAGCCGATTCCCATCTTAATTTTATTTTTCTGAAATACTCGTGTCACCAAGTCGTTAATTTCAGCCATCTAAACGGATAGTCTCATTTTTTGGGTCATAAGGGCTATCTTCGACAACGACGCAATCCCACAATTGATCCAGAATTTTCACCTTGAGCTTTGTGCCAGCAACAGCCAACTTTGGAGAAACGTAGCCCATACCAATAGATTTCTTGAAATGTACCGAATAGCCACCAGACGTAAGACGACCCACGCGGTCATCCCCATGATAAAGCACTTCACGACCCCAAGGGTCAGCATCTAGGGGCCCGTCAATTAAGAGGGTGCAGCATTGAACACGGATGCCAGCTGCCTCCATTTCTGCCTTGCCATGAAAGTTTTTGGTTAAATCCACAAATCGTGGCAAGTCTGCTTCCAGTGGAGTAGCGTCTCGACCAAGCTCATTGCCAAAAGCCCGGTATGATTTCTCTTGTCTAAGCCAATTCTGAGCGCGAGCTCCCACTAACTTCATACCATGCTTTTTTCCAGTTTTTTCAATTAAATCGAATAGATAGTTCTGCATTTCCATTGGATGATGCAATTCCCAACCTAACTCACCGGTATAAGCAACGCGGATAGCATTGACTGGACACATTCCTAACTCAATTTGCTTGGCAGATAGCCAGGGGAAACGCTTGTTAGATAACGCTGTCGCCGGATTTGGGTCATTGATAATTTCAGAAAGCACATCCCGAGACTTTGGCCCCGCAATAGCAAAAACGCCCCATTGTGTCGTGACATCTTGCAGTTCAATTCGTCCAAATTCAGATTCTTTATCTTCAATCGATTTTTTTAAGTAGTCTTGGTCATAAGCCGTCCAAGCTCCCGCAGAAACAAGGTAAAACTCATTTTCTGATAATCTTACTATTGTATACTCTGTTCTAGTCGTACCGTGAGACGTGAGCGCGTAGGTTAGGTTGATCCGGCCAATCCGGGGAAGTTTATTACAAGTAAACCAATCCAGAAAGGCGGTCGCCCCCGGTCCCTTCACTATATGCTTCGTAAACGCCGTGGCGTCCACCAGCCCTACCCCTTCACGTATAGCCTTCGCTTCTTCAACGGCGTATTTCCACCAATCACCACGCCGAAAGCTACGAGATTTATGGTCAAAATCTTCTTCAGCATTTACTGGTCCAAAGTAATTGGGACGCTCCCAGCCGTTCACCCATCCAAATTGCGCTCCCCTCTCCCTCTGGCGGTCATAGGCTGGCGCAGTACGTAAAGGACGCGCCGCTGGCCGCTCCTCATCGGGGTGGTGCAGGACATAAACATGATCATAACATTCTTCATTTTTTCTCATGGCAAATTCAGTAGTCATCCAGCTGCCGTAACGTTTAGGATCCAGACTGGCCATATCAATTTCGGCTTCGCCATCCACCATCATTTGCGCCATGTAATAGCCAGTACCTCCAGCCGCTGTTATTCCAAAGCTGAAGCCTTCGGCCAACCACATGTTACGCAATCCAGGGGCAGGTCCCACGAGTGGATTTCCATCTGGCGTGTAGCAAATCGGACCGTTAAAATCACCCTTAAGACCACTTTCAGCACAGGATGGAATCCTATGTATCATGGCCATGTACTGCTCTTCAATTCTCTCAAGTGCGAGTGGGAATAGATCTGCCCGGAAGCTATCAGGCACACCATGCTCAAAACGAGCTGGCGCATCTTTCTCATAGACACCCAAAATCCACCCACCCCGCTCCTCACGTACATAACTCTGAGCGTCAGCGTCACGGATCACAGGATGTTCCAAATTACCCGCCTCGCGGTATTCAACCAGTGATGGATCCTTCTCCATTACTATAAATTGATGCTCAACTGGGATAGCCGGTATCTTGATATTCAACATTTTAGCTGTGCGCTGTGCATGGTTACCGGAAGCTGTCACCACATGCTCCGCTGTTATAACAACTTGTTCCTCCGACGGCACAAGATTACCCCCCTTTTCGGCCATTTTAGTGCAGGTGACTTCCCAATGGGTTCCTGTCCAACTAAAAGCATCAGCCTGCCATTTTCGCTCAATTTTAACACCAAACTGACGGGCCCCCTTGGCCATGGCCATCGTAACGTCGGCAGGATTAATATAGCCATCCGTACTGTGATAAAGGGCACCTTTCAAATCTTCAGTGTTGATCAATGGCCACTTTTTTTTGATTGCTTCAGGTGTCATGAACTCATAGGGCACACCGCAGGTTTCTGCTGTTGAAGCGTATAATTTATATTCGTCCATTCTGGCATCTGTCTGTGCCATTCGTAAATTACCTACGACGGCGAAACCAGCATTCAGCCCCGTTTCAGATTCCAGACTCTTATAAAAATCAACAGAATACTTGTGTATGTGAGTGGTTGCATAAGACATATTAAATAGCGGAAGAAGCCCTGCCGCATGCCATGTGGAGCCAGAGGTAAGTTCGTCACGTTCAATCAACATCGTATCCCAGCCGCGCTTACCAAGATGATAGGCAATAGAGGTCCCAACAGCACCACCTCCAACAACCAAAGCTTTTACCTGTGTTTTCATCACATGCGACTCCTTTTCGTATTGCGGCCACATTGCCCCAACTTATTTAAAAATGGGAAGGCTTGCCGACCACCCATTCACAAAAACCGACTTAAGCAGTTATTTTAACTATACAGATAAAGTATTTGGTTTGCGCAAACAAAACACTAATCTAGCCTACCAGGCATATCGATAAAAATTTACATTTTTTCCTCTTCTCTGTATCGGTCTTATGTGGCAAATAAAATTAATGTATATTCAGTCCAAAAATGATAAATGTAATTAATTTTAGGCAGCATTATGAAACAAAAAATATCAGCAATTGCTTACTTAGCTATTTCTCTGCTATTTTTTGTTCATGGTGCAGCGGCAGACACGCTCATTCGTGGTGCAGAAACTAATCTCCCACTACCTCGTTTTGTATCCTTGAAGGCCAGTGAGGGAAATGTCCGCCGCGGACCCTCATTGTCTCACCGGATTGATTGGATTTTAAAACATCGCAACACGCCGCTCCAGGTGGTCGCCGAACATGGCCACTGGCGCAAAGTACTAGACTTTGAAGGAGCCGGTGGGTGGATCCACTACTCACTACTTTCAGGATCACGTATGGTTGTGGTTCGCGATGAACTTTTGGATTTAAAACAACAACCCAAATCTGAGTCTTTAAGCAAAGCCCAACTGCAGCAAAATGTAATTGCCCGCCTTAATGCTTGCGAAATTCAATGGTGCAAAGTAACAGCCGGCGGATACAAAGGTTGGGTGCAAAAAACAGCACTATGGGGCGTCAACTCTGATGATATTTTTGATTAACACTTTAATCCAATCCGCGGTTTTTTAATAACGCGCTGGCATCAGGCATCCTACCACGGAAAGCTAAATATAATTGCTCCGCATCTTCGCTACCACCTTTTGAAAGTATACAGTCATGTAATGACTGCGCGCGCTCTGGGTCGAATGCACCACCTAAACTTTCAAAAGAAGCAAACGCATCAGCGTCCATGACCTCAGACCACATATAACTGTAATAGGCACTGGAATATCCATCCCCAGCGAATACGTGAGCAAACTGAGGGGTTGCGTGCCGCATCCCAATAGCGTCTGGCATGTTAATTTCAGATAAAATTTCAGTCTGTCGTGCCATGATATCAACTGGCGCAGGGCCCTCATGAAACGTCAAGTCTACTAGTGCTGAAGCAATATACTCCACAGTTTGGAAGCCCATATCAAAGTTAGCTGCCCCCAACATTCGTTTTAACAAATCTCTGGGCATGGGCTCACCAGTTTCTGCATGAATTGCAAATTTCTGAAGAACTTCTGGTTGCTCGAGCCAATGCTCATAAAGTTGACTGGGCAGTTCGACAAAATCACGTGCAACAGAGGTCCCAGACACTGCAGAATAAGTGACGGCACTTAACATCTGGTGTAATGCATGGCCAAATTCATGAAATAAAGTACGGGCGTCGTCAAATGATAGTAGTGGCACTTCACCCTCTATCGGCTTCGCAAAATTGCAAACATTAATCACAATTGGGGAGCGCATATCAGGTTTCTTGCGTTGGCTTTGTAGGGCTGAGCACCACGCACCAGAGCGCTTACTGCTCCTCGCAAAATAGTCACCAATAAATAATGCTAGGTGTCTTCCATTACGACTAACCTCCCACACCCGTGCATCTGGGTGATAAAGTGGCTGTTTCACTTCTTTGAATGACAATCCAAACAGCCGGGAGGCACAGTCAAAAGCGGCAGCAATCATTTGCTCTAATTTTAGATAGGGTTTTAACTCGGTCTCATTTAAATTATGGTCTGCCAGTCGCCGTTTTTCTGCATAATAACGCCAATCCCAAGCTTTTAGTGGACCTCTGATCCCATCTTTCTCCATCATTTTCTCTAAAATTTTTGCATCAATGTCGGCACAAGCCTTTGCTGGAGCCCAAACCTCCATCAGTAACTCACGCACTCGTCTTGGTGTCTTAGCCATCTCAGTTGTAAGTTTAAAATCGGCAAAGCAATCGAACCCCAATAGCGTTGCTTTTTCATGGCGCAACTCTAGAGTTTCAGTGGCAGCATTTCTATTATCTGTCGCACCTCCATTTGCACCACGCGATGTCCAAGCCTTATAAACAATTTCCCTAAGGTCTCGGCGCTCAGAAAATTGTAGAAACGGAACAGTCAACGAGCGTGATAAGGTCACAACAGGTCCATTAGCACCTTTTTCTTGTCCTGCGGCTCGTGCCGAAGCAACAACAAAATCAGGCAGACCCAATAGATCAGCATCTGTCAAATTTAGAAACCAATCACGTTCATCCGCCAAGAGGTTTTGAGTAAAATTTGTTCCTAATGTCGCTAGTCGTGATTTTATTTGGGCCATTCTATCCGCAGCTTTGCCTTTGAGCTGCGAGCCAGCCCTGACAAAACTCCGATGGGTGAGCATCAAGACCCTTTCTTGCTCCGGCGAAAGGTTTAAGGAAGATCGGTTACTCCATAAATACTCAATTCGTTCAAAGAGTTTCTTGTTTGATGAGACAGTAGATGAGTAGGCTGAAATTTTAGGAGCGAATTCACGTTGCAGTTCCTCTCGGACTACATTGCTGTCACATCCCGCGAGCGTGTAGAAAACTGATGCTACCTGTTCAAGAACGGACTCCGCCACCTCCTGCGCAATGATAGTATTTTCAAAAGTTGGTATTTCCGAACTTTCTGCAATTTCCAATATACCAGCCAAAGCAATTTCTAGTGCCTTGTCCATGGCTGGAGAAAAGTCAGAATCTAAAATTCTATCAAACGGTGCGAGCCCAAAGGGCGTTTGCCATGTATTAAGTAGGATCATGAATGGCCTTTCGGTTTAACAGCTAAGACTGGCATATCGGACAATCAGCCGACACATTTGTTGATATAACTCGGGTTTCTGCATCTAGAATGTTATAAATTGCAAGTTTTCCACGCAACGGCTTTCCAGCATCTAGGAGATACTTGAGCGCCTCGCCAGCCATCAGGCTACCTATAACCCCTGGCAGAGCAGAAAATACTCCAACCTGTGCACATGTTCCTGCAATCTCTGCATTGGGAACCTCTGGGAAGACGCATTGGTAGCAAGGCCCAGACTGGTCTGGATCAAAGACAGACAATTGGCCTTCCCACTGAGTGAGCGCACCACTTACCAGTGGCACCTTTTGTACCACGCACGCCCTATTGACCATATACCGTGTATTAAAATTATCTGTCCCATCCAGCACAATATCGTATTCAGAAATTAATGCCTCTGCAATATCAACCTCGAACTTTCGTCGATAGGTTTTTACCGCAACATACGGATTTAATGCGCGAATTGATTGTGCCGCTGACTCCACTTTAGCCAACCCAATATCAGAGTCTCGATGAATAATTTGCCTCTGCAAATTACTGGCCTCAACCACATCCTCGTCTATCACCCCAATCGTTCCGACTCCCGCTGCCGCCAGATACTGCATTGCAGGCGCACCCAGGCCACCGGCACCAATCACCAAAACTTTAGCCCTTCTGAGACGCATCTGACCGGATCCGCCAATTTCAGGCATCACAATATGTCGGGCGTAACGATCTAGCTCGGTATCAGACATATGCTTGTCATTATTGGCAACAGTTTTACGCACTCTTCCACGGAGTTGCCGCAAACCAGTCCGATATATCAAAATTATTACACCAAACCCAGCCACCAAAGCCCAGATGTGCCACGACCCACCCGTATTAACACGAACTGGGTGCTCCAGTGGCAAGACAATATGTCCAAGAATTACTGCAGCAAAAACAACACCTATCATTAACTGGCGTTGCTTAATTGGTGCCTTCATTGCCCACCCAGTTATCCATAACACTGCACAAATTGTTCCAACAAAAATCATTATTTTTCGCCTGTTGAACCAAAACCACCGTCACCGCGAATTGTGGGGCTCAGGCTATCTACCAAAGAAAAGTCTGCCTGCAACACCGGCGATACGACCATTTGAGCAATCCTATCTCCGTGCGAGACCGTGAAGTCATCTGAACCAACATTAAGTAAAATTATGCCAAGAGGCCCCCTGTAATCAGAGTCAATTGTACCAGGCGCGTTAGCCAATGTAATTCCATACTTTAGTGCGAGGCCCGAGCGTGGACGTATTTGAACTTCAAAATCTTTTGCAATAGCAATGCGCAAGCCAGTGCCTATTAAAACCCGTGAACCTGCATGCAGAATTAAATCGGACCTATCTATCAGGTTAGCCCTCAAGTCGGCACCCGCAGCGCCCGAGGTGGCATATTTAGGTAGGCCTAAAGATTGATCTGCCCCATCCTCCCAGGCAAATTCTATTAGCGGTTTCATGCCAGGGTGCCTACAATCCGTTGAGCAAGTCGAAATGCCACTTCAGTTTTGGACATCTCCTCCCACGCCTCTACTCCATCCTTATCTAAAATTGTTACTGTATTATTTTGTCCACCTACTATTCCAGTTGAACTGGATACATCGTTAGCAACGATCCAATCACATCCCTTTCGTGAGAGTTTATTTCTTGCATTTTTAATAACATCATCTGTCTCTGCAGCAAAACCAACCACCAGCTTTGGTCTTTTAGCGTGCTGCGATACTATCGCTAAAATATCTGGATTTTCTAAAAACTTTAACTCTGGCACATCACCTGAGGTGGACTTCTTAATCTTTTTATCCTGTATGCCATCAACTCGCCAATCAGCTACTGCTGCGGCAAACACGGCTCCGTCAACTGGCAGCAACTCCTGCACAGCATCAAGCATTTCTTGAGCTGTTTCAACGTGATAAGCTGTCACCCCCGAAGGTAGAGGCACATCCGTAGGTCCAGTAACAAAGCTCACCTGTGCACCCAAGTCCCGAAGCGCTGCCGCAATTGCACTTCCCTGTGTACCGGAAGATCTATTAGTGATGTAGCGGATCGGATCAATTGGCTCACGCGTTGCGCCAGAAGTCACTAGTAAGTGTTTACCCACCAACGAACCGCTGTGAAAAAACTGTTCTACAGAACCGACAATCTCTGAAACTTCAGCCATTCGCCCAAGCCCGTATTCACCACAGGCCATTTCACCCTTATTCGGACCAATAAGCTTAACTGTATCATTATCCAGCAAAGCTAAATTTCGTTGTGTAGCTGGATGATCCCACATGCGAACGTTCATGGAAGGTGCAACCATGACTGGGGTATCTGTCGCCAACAGAATAGTTGATGCAAGATCGTCCGATATTCCGCTGACCATTTTGGCTATTATGTTGGCAGTGGCTGGAGCAACAAGGATCAAATCTGCTGAGCGCGAAAGCTCAATATGCCCCATTTCAACCTCATCCTTGAGGTCAAATAGGTCTGAATAAACCTTAGAGCGTGCCAAGGCGGCAATACTTAGCGGTGTCACAAACTTTTCCGCCGCTTTTGTTAGGACTGGGATTACCTTAAAGCCGTGCTTTGTTAACCGCCTTATTAGCTCAGGAGCCTTAACCGCGGCTATACCGCCAGTAATGATAAGAAGTATTTTTTTTACATCCATCAGCAATAGTTAAGCAGCTGGGCCTCGCTTCGCAAGGCCCAGTTATTAGTGGAAAAAAGCTTGAGCTTCTGGCGCTTCAGTTTCAAGGCTAGCCCGCATCTTTTTAAATGCTGCAGCTTCAATCTGCCTGATGCGTTCTTTTGAAAGCTCCAGTTCAACTCCCAAACTCTCAAGGGTCCGAGGAACTTCAATCAATTTACGTTCTCTCACAATGTATTTTTCTCGATCATTTAGTGCACCCATTGCTTGCACGAGCCAAGCTCTCAAAGCCTCTTGATCGTGCTCAAACTCAACAGTGTCCGCCGCCTGATCGCTACTATCTTCCAGCGTATCAATCCATTCCCGGCCTTCGTCTTCCGTAGACTGAGTCGCATTCAGGGAAAAATCTGATCCAGAGAGCCGTCCATCCATCATTTCCACGTCATGTAACGGGACACCTAGATCTTGCGCTATCAATTGTTGCAACTGGTGTTTGTCCAGTGTTTGGTCTGCATTATTAGCGTCACGCTCAAGTCGCGCCTGGATTCGACGCATATTAAAAAATAATGATTTCTGAGGGCTAGTAGAGCCAGTTCTTACCATCGACCAATTACGCATCACATGCTCTTGGACAGAAGCTTTAATCCACCAAACCGCATATGTTGAAAACCTTACCCCACGGTCGGGATCAAATTTTTCAGCAGCCTTCATGAGACCAAGACCCGCCTCCTGTATTAAGTCATTCATCGGCACGCCGTACCGCTTAAATTTGGCCGCTTGGGAGATTGCCAGACGCATATATGCGTTGATTAAGCGATGCAGGCTTCGCTCACAGCGATCATCACGCCAAGCGTAGGCCAATTTTAATTCTGTTTCAGCGTCTAGCATCTCAGCCTTCATGGCTGTGCGTGGCAGGACATTGTCAGTTCGAGCATCTAAGGGCATGGAAAGCGCTCCTGTAATCATTTATATTAAAAGTCTTGTTATGAGTTAGATACGCGTCTAATTCACAATTGGATCATGTTAAGGAAAAAAACTATGAATTTGGGTAATTCAAAAGTTTGCTTGGTTCTTGGCGGCGCTCAGTCTGGCAAGTCACTTTTTGCTGAAAATTTAATAATCCAGTCCAGCAGGCCCCGCCGCTATATTGCGACAGCACAAGCTTGGGATAGCGAGATGGAAAAAAAAATTGCAGCTCACCAAGTGCAACGCGGCCTCGGATGGACCACCTGCGAGACCCCAATTAATATTGTTGACGACATTAGAGCAGCAGATCAAAGTGAAATAATACTTCTGGATTGCATCACCCTATGGTTAACAAACTTGTTGATGGCAAAACACAGTATCGAAAGACACTCCCAACTACTGCTAGACACTCTTATCAATCCGCCTTGTCCTATCGTGATAGTGAGCAATGAAGTTGGGCAAGGTATTGTCCCTGACAACTCCATGTCTCGAGCTTTTGTTAAGCACCAAGGCAATATAAATCAAAAGTTGGCTGAAATAGCCCAGCAAGTTATTTTTATTACGGCCGGACTGCCACAAATTTTAAAGGGTCCAAAATGACCGATTGGTACTGGGTCCGGCACGGGCCCACCCATGAAAAAACCTTTGTTGGATGGCGTGATGTACCAGCAGATCTCTCAAACCAGCCATTAATTAATAGGGTTGCCAGATATTTACCCAATAATGCCGTCGTCGTATCATCCGATTTAATACGTTCCATCACTACAGCCGACGCCCTGAGCGCAGGGCGTAAACGCCTCGCACATGAGCATGGCATCCGCGAATTCAATTTTGGAGATTGGGATGGCATGCATTTCAGTGATGTCGCAAAAACTGACCCAGTACTTAGCCGCGCCTACTGGGAAAAGCCCGGCGATGTTGCCGCCCCTAATGGTGAAAGCTGGAATGTAGCTGCAGCAAGAGCGCGAATTGTGGTGGACCGTTTGTCCAAAAAACATAGTAGCATAATCGCGGTAGCACATTTTGGAATAATCTTAACCCAAGTTCAAAGAGCGTTAGGTGCCAGCGCTTATGATTGTCTTGCTAATAAAATAGATAACTTTAGCGTTACACATCTCAAAGAAGACAACGGTGCATGGTCGCTTAACTGTATCAATTACCTGCCATGAGCGGTAAAATTGAAATTATAAAAGAAACTACAAGTTTCAATCAATTTTTAGGTACGGATTACCCGAAAAACTGCGGCCGCAGACCAACCCGCGAAAATAGCAATAGCCAAAGATAACAAGCCATATGTGGCTGGACGCTGATGAGCTAAGTTATACAACCATCGTTCAATTCCAACTTTTCGTACATCAATTTTTGTTTCCTGCTGAGCTAGCACTTTACCATCTTGCGTAAGGAAAATTCGGGCTGTGTAGGCGCCTTCAACTAGGTTTGCTGGCAAGGTAACGGATGTTGAAAATAGAGTGTTATCTTGAAGCGTGACTGCTCCAGGTAGGGTTTGATACAAACCTTGGTCTTGCCTAATTCTAATAATCGCTTTGGTGAACGCGACCGGATCATCTACTGACATAGGTGCGCCAACAGACCGTATCATTCGCTCCACTGAGATACTATGGCGCAAGTCTTCAACGGTATCTAATAACTGGCTTAAAGGCCCAGTCGTGGCAACTGCATAAAAACTGGGAGCAAGGTCAATTTCAACGGAGTCAACATTCACCCAAATCCCAAACTTTTTTTCTTTACGTCTTACCATTACGGCCCGACGGGGGCTCGCAATTGCAACCACAACTCCCAGCGGTTCATTTAAGGATAGCTCATCAGTCGCTTTAACCGCGCCAAACACCAGTATTTCTGAACCATCGAAAAAGGCGGTAATCCCAATCTCGTTTTTAGATAATCCCATAACTATCTCTTGACTGAAAACCGCACGCGCAAAACAGAATAGGGTAATTAAAAAATAAGCACAGACGGTCCGCATCAATGACCCCCAATACCGCTGAGATTAAAAATCTCAGACGGCTCAACTATTAGGTCAAAAGCTAACTTAGCGCACACCAACAGTACCATGGTAGCGAGTAAAATACGTAGCTGCTCAGCCTTAAGCTTTGCACCAATCACGGTTCCAAACTGCGCCCCGATGACGCCTCCCACCAATAGTAGGACAGCCAGCACCATATCCACAGTATAATTGGTGGTTGCGTGCAGCATAGTTGTAAACGCCGTTACAAAAATAATCTGAAACAGCGAAGTACCTACCACAACCTTTGTTGGCATCCCCAATATATAAATCATAGCAGGTACCATTATAAAGCCGCCACCCACCCCCATAATAGCCGCTAAAACACCAACCAAAATGCCAATAGAAATAGGTGGAATTACAGAAATATAGAGGCCAGACACGCGAAAACGCATCTTAATTGGCAATGCATGTATCCATGTACGCTTGTGGTGTGGCTTTGAAGTGCCAACGCGCTTTACATTACTTAAGGCTCGTAAACTTTCAATAAACATTAAGCTTCCAATGATACCTAGGAATACGACATAACAAAGCTTAACTAGTAGATCGACCTGGCCTAACCCTTTGAGGTAATTAAAAATAAATACACCCATTCCGGCACCAATCAAACCGCCAATCAAAAGTACGCCACCCATTTTAAAGTCAACGGTACGTCGTTTTACATGCGCTAAAACTCCAGAAAAAGAAGACGCAACTATTTGATTAGCTTCTGTTGCCACGGCGACAGCCGGAGGAATTCCAATAAAGAACAAGAGTGGTGTCATTAAAAACCCACCACCAACACCAAACATACCAGACAATACACCGACTATTCCGCCCAATCCTAACAAAAGAAAAGCATTTACCGAAACTTCAGCGATGGGTAGATAAATATACATGGGGCCGCATAGCCCCATCGTTGCGTTGCAGCAAGCGATTATGGGAAATACTATCTATTTCGATGTCCGTGGAGCTGATTAGCACCACACTACGATTCTGTCTGAGCCTATTTTTCTTTGACGTAAGGTACTCCACCAGATCTTGGTGGGATAGCCTTACCAACAAACCCAGCCAAAACGACCACGGTAAGAATATATGGCAAGGATTGAATAAACACTACTGGGATCTTAATTTGGGTACTCGTACCCACATCCCACACGCTCGCAACAATCATAAAAGCAATTAATGCTAGACCAAATGCAAGCCCACCAAGCACAAACTTGTCTAGTAGGTCTTTGCGCCAAACATAACCTACCAACCCGACGGTCATTATAAACAGAGCAGCACTTAGAGACCAAGCGGGCAGCAGAATATTCTGGAACCTGTTGTCAACCGCAAAGAAGAAGCCAAATAGTAGACAGGCACCCAACGCGTACCACGGGCGCCACTTTGCAAAAATCAATGCAGCCAATGCAATAAATCCGCGACCAGCTGACATATCTTTGGTAAAGTTAGCTTGCAACGCTGTCGAAATATATGCACCAGCAATTCCGCATAATACACCACAGATTATAACTGCCGCATAACGCATACCAACGACGGAAATTCCTGCCGTATCCACAGCCGCAGGATTTTCTCCAACAGCACGCAATCGGAGCCCAAAGCGCGTTTTGTATAAAATGAACCAGGATAGAGGAACCGTCAATAAGGCAACATAAACCAATAGGGAATGTCCGGACAGCAATTCAGAGTATATTTGCATAATTGGTCCTGCATCGGCCATTTCCTTGGATGGGACAGCCCCCGGGAAATTTATTGGTTCAAACCGTCCACCAGATTTCAAGGGTGGCGTTCTACCCCCTTGTCCAAACCATGCCTGAGACACGACAACAGTAAGCCCTGCAGCTAAAAAGTTTATAGCCACACCTGAAATTATTTGGTCACCTCTTAAGGTTATAGAAGCTAGTCCGTGAATAGCTGACATCGCAACTGAAGCCCCTATTCCTGCCAAAAGTCCGATCCAGACAGACCCTGTAACAAATGCTAGCGACGCCGATAAGAATGCTGCTGCAAGAATTTTACCTTCAAGACCAATATCAAAGATTCCTGCTCGCTCGGAAAATAAACCCGCCAAACATACTAAAAGTAGTGGGGTAGCCAAACGTAATGTACTATCAAGAACTTGAATTAGGGTAAGGAAATCCATTTGCTAACCTTTCCAAACTGCTAAAAACAGCCGCTCCAGTGGAGCACGAACCATCAAGGTAAGGGCGCCCGTGAATAGAATAACAAGCGCCTGAATTACTATGATCATCTCTCTTGGAATTTTGGTCCAGAGGGCTAACTCTGCTCCCCCCTGATAGAGAAACCCAAATAATAAAGCAGCAAGCAACACGCCGAGTGGATGACTGCGGCCCATCAATGCTACAGCAATTCCAATAAATCCCGCGCCTTCAGTGAAGTTTAGAATGAGTCTCTCACTCTCACCTTGCGTGGTGTTTATCGCCATCATTCCGCAAAGCGCACCCGATATCATCATGGCGATCATAATAATCTTAACAGAACCCACGCCGGCGTAACGCGCCGCTGGTCCAGATTTGCCCAGCGCTCGAATTTCATAACCCAGAGGCGTACGCCAAATTAGATACCAAACTGCCACACAAGCCAATAATGCTATAAAAAAACTCACATTTGCCGGAGCCGATCTGAACATTTTTTCAATTCCCAAGATCTGAGCCATATCCTCAAATGTTGGCAAGTGGGTGCTTGTTGGAAAATTTGCCGTTGCTGGATCCATGCTTCCTTTGGGTTTTAAAGCTCCAACTAAAAAGAAATTTAATACACCAGCCGCAATGAAATTAAACATTATTGTCGTTATGACAATATGGCTTCCTCTTTTTGCTTGTAGGTAGGCTGGCAAACCAGCCCAGATCATTCCAAATATAGCGGCACCGAATGATGCTCCAATAATGGCTAGGCTCCAATGTGGCCAAGGAATAAAAAGGCACACGAGAGCTACGCCTAGGCCACCTATCATTGCTTGGCCTTCGCCACCAATATTGAATAAGGCCGCATGGAAAGCCACGGATACTGCAAGCCCAGTAAAGATGAAATTTGTAGTATAATACAGCATATAGCCCCAACCCGCGGACCGCATCAAAGTACCTTCGACCATAAGCTTTAATGCCTCAGAAGGGCTTTCTCCAATTGCTAAAATCAACAACGCGGACAAAAATGCCGCCAACACTAGCGACACTATAGGAACAAGGACAACGTCGGCCCATTTTGGCATCACATCCATAAGAATGCTCCAAATTTTTCAATAGAAGGAGTTAAATTCATTGGCCTGCCTCACCTGTAACACCTGCCATCAGAAGGCCTAGCTCTTTTTCATTTGTCAGAGAAGGAACACGTTCCCCCATAATTTGACCGTCAAACATTACAACAACTCTATCTGAGAGGGATAGAATTTCATCCAATTCAACAGAGATAAGAAGGATGGCTTTACCCCGATCTCGCAGCGCAACAATCTGTTGGTGAATAAATTCAATAGCACCAATATCTACGCCCCTGGTTGGTTGACCAACTAAAAGTAAATCTGGATTACGCTCTATCTCACGCGCTAAAACAATTTTTTGTTGGTTGCCCCCAGAAAAATTTTTAGCAGCCAATTTTGGATTTGGTGGGCGCACATCAAAGCGGGTCATTTTTGCTGCGGTTTCATCACGAATTGCCACATTATCCATCAGAAACCTGTTTGATTGGTGGGCAGGATCTCGGTGATAGCCAAAAACAGAATTCTCCCAAGCCGTAAAATCCATAATCAAGCCCTCTCGCTGGCGGTCCTCTGGTACGTGAGCAATGCCGCGCGCACGGCGCGATTGACCATCACTCGAGGAGCCAGTCAGGTCTATTTCTGATCCGTTTACAAAGACAGAGCCCGTCGCAACTTGGTACCCTCCCAACACTGCCAAAAGTTCCGATTGACCATTTCCCGCAACACCAGCAACTCCCAATATTTCTCCAGCCCGTACGTTGAGACTTACATCCTTAAGTCTTTGTACCCCAGCATCATCTATTACATTTAACCCAGAGACTTCTAAAATTTGATTCTTAGGCTGAGCGGGTGTTTTATCCACACGCAACAAAACTTTTCGACCCACCATTAATTCAGCCAAATTCTCAGGGCTCGTATCAGTAGTTTGCACAGTTGCAGTCATCTCACCGCGTCGCATTACGCTCACAGTGTCCGTTATTTCCATGATTTCACGTAATTTATGGGTAATAAAAATAACAGTTTTACCTTCATCACGAAGCCGTCCAAGTATGCGAAAAAGCTGAGCAGCTTCAGCTGGAGTCAGAACTCCAGTCGGCTCATCTAAAATCAAAATGTTAGCCTTGCGATAAAGAGCCTTTAGTATTTCCACCCGCTGCTGCATGCCAACGCCAATGTCTTCAATCACAGCGTCAGGATCAATATTTAGCTCATACTCTGCCGCCAATTCATCAAGCTCTGCCCTCGCCTTACGAAGCGATGGCGCCAGAAAGGCTCCACTTTCAGCACCAAGAACAATATTTTCAAGTACTGAAAAGTTTTCAACCAACTTAAAGTGTTGAAACACCATGCCAATACCAGCAGAAATTGCGGCTTGGCTATCAGGTATCAACGTCTTCTGATTATCAATAAAAATCTCACCAGCATCAGCCTTATAGAAGCCATATAGTATAGACATTAATGTAGATTTTCCCGCGCCATTTTCTCCGATAATGCCATGAATGGTTCCAGGCATCACCCGAATAGAAATATCTTTGTTGGCTTGAACTGGTCCAAAAGCTTTGGAAATGCCTTTAAGTTCAATTGCGGGGTTTTTACTCATCAAAAAACCTTTGTTTAAAAAGGCCGCACCAAAAGTTTGGTGCGGCCCTATAAAGTTAAAGTTAGAAAACTAACCTAAAAGGACACTGCTGGGCAGGTCTCATCATCCGTGTAGTTGTGAACACTCATAGAACCACTTGAAATTGATGCTGCAGATGCATCAACTTTGGCTTGCATGTCAGCTGTTATCAATGAGGCATTATTATCATCAAGAGCGTAACCTACGCCACCGTTTGCAATACCCATTTGGAAGTTACCTGTTTCAAGGTTATCTCCCTGTTTAAATGCATCATAAACAGCATTATCCACACGCTTCAACATAGATGTCAGAACTTTTCCAGGGTGCATCCAGTTTTGGTTGGCATCAACACCAATGGACAAAATGCCCTCATCAGCTGCAGTTTGCAAAACACCAACGCCAGTTCCGCCAGCAGCAGCAAACACTACGTCTGCACCTTGGCTAATTTGCGCTTTTGTCAACTCAGACCCCTTAACCGGGTCATTCCATGCGGCAGGTGTTGTTCCGGTCATATTAGCGATGACAGTTGCATTAGGATTTACCGCTTTGACGCCTTGAGCGTAACCGCAGCCAAAACGACGAATAAGAGGAATATCCATACCACCAACAAAGCCAACAGTACCAGTTTTAGAAGCCTGGGCCGCTAACATTCCTACAAGATAGGAACCTTCATGTTCATTAAAGCCAATTCCACGCACATTTGGCATACTGAGCCAGTTCACGTCGATGACCGCAAATTTTGTGTCTGGATAATCTGGCGCGACTTTACTTAGTGCATCCGCAAAAGCAAAACCAGCCATAACTATTGGATTGGAACCAGCTTCGGCGAAACGACGTAGCGCTTGCTCACGCTGTGCTTCATTCTGAAGTTCAATTTCGCGGAAAGAGCCACCAGTTTCATCGGCCCAGCGTTGCGCACCGGTGAAAGCTGACTCATTAAACGATTTATCAAATTTGCCACCAAGGTCAAAGATGATTGCAGGATCAGCAACAGCGGCACTTGCGCTAATTGCTACGGCAGCCGCGCTGCTTAGTATAGATTTCATAAAACTCATTGGGGTCCCCCATTAATGGTTAAAGCCCAGTGAAAAGAATCCCTTAGGCCATATGCGAGCAGATCTTATGATCATGCACAAGATAGCCTGCTCTGCCAAGGTAGGGTCAATAGTAAATTTTAAAAACTTTAATATTTTTAAATAAAACGTGGTTTAGTTTTAGTTATTTTTACCTCATTGACCAATTATTAGGTGTTTTTGAAGTGTCAAAGCATCACAACAAGTACCATCTCTGCGTTTGTAATAGTCAGTGCGGCAACCAACCTGCTCAAATGCAAACTTATTATAGAGCGCTATAGCCGCTAAATTATCAGAAGCAACCTCCAGGAAGGCCGAATGTCCTCCCTCCTTTGACGCCATTTCTAGAAATTTTAATAGGAGTGCCGATGCGTGCCCCTGCCGTCGATCTAATGGCGCGCATGCAAATGTTAAAATTTCTAACTCACCCAAAACAAATCGTCCGAGAACAAAGCATCGGGCGACAGATAATGATCTTGTGTTGGACTGAGAGATAAGGTTTTCAAATTCTTCCGATGTCCACGGTCTTTCGTCCGCAAATGCCTGTTCATGAATACCCGCCATTTCGTGAGCGGATAAAATGTAATCACCGGAAAGTATTGGCATCCTTATCTAGGTTTGCAGGCTAATTAAGCCGCAACTGGGCGCACCTCGACCACTTCAGGAATATAATGGCGCAGGAGGTTTTCTATACCCATCTTCAATGTAAGTGTGGAAGACGGGCAACCAGCGCACGCGCCCTGCATATGCAGATAAACTATACCGCGGTCAAAACCATGGAAGGTAATGTCACCGCCATCTTGCGCTACAGCTGGGCGTACGCGCGTGTCCAACAGTTCTTTAATCTGGACAACGATGGATTCATCTGCAGCATCGTAATCGCCTTTTGCGGCAGTCACCGTTTGACCGTCTGATAGTACCGGGGCGCCTGATTGAAAATGTTCCATAATAGCGCCCAGAAGTGCAGGTTTTATGTGATCCCATTCAACAGCTTCGGTTTTCGTAATAGTTACAAAGTCCGCTCCAAAAAAAACACCTTCTGTACCTTCCACACCAAACAAACGTTCAGCAAGTGGGCTAGCAGCAGCAGATTCAGACGATGGAAAGTCCGCAGTACCGATGTCCATTACTGATTGCCCAGGTAAAAACTTTAAAGTGGCAGGGTTTGGGGTGCTTTCAGTCTGAATAAACATAATTAAAACTCCATTTTCTTAATATAGATATGGTCAGCGAGGGGCTAAATGTCAAGTTTTTAGAATTGTTCTAATTGGTTCAGGACGTTTATATATTTTATACAATAGCTTCTAGCTGCGCCTTACTCAGACTACCTGGCACAATAACTATCGGAACTTCTAAGTTACCAGAAGATTTTGATAACTGAGTTACCAGCGGCCCCGGACCTTTACGATCCGTACCCGCACCAAGGACTAAGATATCGACCTCAGAATCGTCTTTTATTTGTGCAAGTATCTCTGAAACAATTTCACCTTCACGAATTATAAGCTCTGGATCCACTTTATGCTTCTCACGCATCCATTTTGCGAAAACTTGGAAATGTGCATTTATGCGATCCCGAGCCTCCTCACGCATGAGCTCCCCCACACCAATCCAATGGTTAAACTCTTCAGGTGGAATTATCGCTAAAACCTCAACTCTAGCATTGGTTTTTTCAGCTCTCATTGCAGCAAATCTCATTGCATTCAAACATTCTGTGGAACTATCTAATACAACCATAAATTTACGCATTCACACCCTCCAATTCAAAACCACCATGCCTTCTAGTTTGATCACCCGCAACGCCAAAAAAGTCTTCCAAATCATTGAGCCAGTTGCTTGGCATGAATTTTTTTAGTGGATCATACCCACAATATCATAAGTTTTTTGTAATATTGGCGCAGCCAATTCACGGCCTCGTTCAGCACCCCGCACCAAAATTTTATCAATTTCAGCAGGATCTTTCATCAGGCGTGACATCTCACTAGAAATTGGAGCAAGTTTTGCCACTGCTAGGTCTGCAAGTTTGGGCTTAAAGGATCCAAATAGTTGGCCCGAAAATTCATCAATTACTGACTGCGTTGTTGCATCACTAAGGGCCGCATAGATATTGACCAAGTTACGAGCCTCTGGGCGCTCATTCAAACTCTCCAAATTATCAGGCAATGGGTCTGCGTCAGTCTTCGCTTTCTTAATTTTTTTTACGATGGCGTCTGCCCCATCTGTCATATTTAAACGGCTCATGTCGCTCGGATCTGATTTTGACATTTTCTTTGACCCATCCCGTAAGCTCATAACCCTAGTGGCAACACCTTCGATAACAGGTTCAGTAATTGGAAAAAAATCTATACCAAAGTCATTATTAAATTTGATTGCAATGTCGCGTGTTAGTTCAAGGTGCTGCTTTTGATCTTCACCCACGGGTACGTGAGTGGCATGATAAATTAAAATATCAGCTGCCATCAAAGCAGGGTAACCAAACAGACCCAGCGAAGCATTCTCAGTATTCTTTCCAGCCTTATCCTTCCACTGAGTCATTCGTTTCATCCAGCCCATTCGTGCCACACAATTAAATACCCAAGCAAGCTGCGCATGCTCTGGTACTTGGCTCTGATTAAACAAAATGGATTTCTCAGGATCAATGCCGGCAGCAATAAAACCTGCGCAAAGTTCACGGGTATTGCGACGCAAATCTTCAGGATTTTGCCAAACAGTGATCGCGTGAAGATCTACCATACAGTACACCGTCTCAAAATGACCATCCTCTTGCATATCAACAAAGCGCTTAATTGCTCCAAGGTAATTACCAAGTGTGAGCCCACCAGATGGCTGGATACCCGAAAAAACACGTGGGATAAAATTTTGGGTCATTTTGGCCTCAGCTCTAGAATTCACTTGTAGTATCGCATAATCAGCAAGGCTGAAGCCGTCAAGGAAGCAAGCCATGCCAGACCCAATAGCTCCAGCCGTAAACCAGTTGCCTGCCGCAGTAATTATATTAGTTTTAATGGTAGTTCTGGGCGAGTGCTACATAGCCGGCTCCGAAGCCAATTTGTGGGGTGGATCTGACGCACGCGTTTCCTTCATCAGGCGCGTTGCATTTTTACCTGAAGTTTTTCAACGCGCGTTAACGGCAGGCATCTGGGTACCTGAACTTTTCGTGAGGTTAATAACTTACCCCTTTGTACACGGCTCCTTAATGCAGGCTGTTTTTGCTTGCGTCTTTACATTAGCAATGGGCAAATTTGTCGGTGAAGTTTTAGGCAATTTTGCAATTATTTTAATATTTTTTAATTCTGCAATATTTGCTGCCCTTGGTTACGCTTTTTTTACAGATGATACCTTTCCACTGTTTGGTGGGTTCCCAGCAGCTTATGGCCTTATCGGGGCGTTCACTTTTGTACTGTTTAGTAGGACGGTCGGAATATTAAGTCAGCAATTTTTGGCATTTCGCTTGCTTGCTATTCTAATGACAATCAATATAACTTTTGCATTATTTCAAAGTGGACCAGCACTCTGGGTAGCAGAACTAAGCGCTGCCATTACTGGCTTTGCGTCCGCTGCGATCATCCATCCTAGTGGCGTACGTCTGATTATCAATAAATTTAGAAGTGGCAGACGCTAATCACGCAATTTTCTTCGTAACTCACCCACCGTAAAAGCACCAGTAATACGGCCAGCAAGAACATAACTGCCAAGCCCCACCACTAAAATAATGAGTAAAGCTGGCACACGATAGCCAGACATTTGTAACACAGGGCTCATCAAAGCCGTTATACCCCAAACTACGGCGCCCATCATGAAACTAGCTAAAAATATTCGTCCCACTTTTGCTCGAAGGGTTGGCTCTAAATGCGCAGCTTCACCAAATTTGCGGCTCCCCCACCATAGGCACACCAACATGGCCCAACCAGCGAAAGTTGCCCCGTAGGCAGCTGACAAAAAACCGAAGTAGGGACGTAAGCATAATGCAACCACGGCATTTACAGCCAGAGCCACTAAGGCAAAATAGAAAGGTGATTTGGTGTCTTCGCGGGCAAAAAATAATGGTTGGTAAAGTTTTTGTAAAACAAATGCTGGCAGGCCTAAGCCGTATATTGCAGTAGCTAGGGCAGTCGCAGAGGTATCAGCTGAAGTAAAAGCACCACGCTCAAATAACACTGACACTAATGTAGTGGGGATCACTAATAGCGCAACTGCGGCTGGTATCGTTAGTAGAAGTGAGAACTCTGCTGCCCGATTAAATGCCTGTCTCCCACCACTTGCATCCCCCACACGTAGCCTCCTTGAAAGGTCAGGTAGTAGTACAATTCCAACGGCAATTCCCACTACACCTAGCGGAAGTTGGTAGAGCCGGTCAGCATAATAAAGCCAGGCGTTTGCTCCCTCAAAGTAACTTGCTATCTGTCTACCCACTAGTAAATTTATTTGGACCACCCCACCGGCCAAGGCTACTGGGGCCGCAATTAAAGCTAACCTGCGTAGCTCGGGGGTCATGCGTGGCATACGAGGAACAAGAGAAAATCCCGCTCGGTATGCAGCGACCCAGACAAATGAAAGCTGCGCTATACCAGCCAATGGAACACTCCAGGCGAGTGCCAACCCAATATTCCACCCCATCCAACTCGCCACGAAAAGTGCGGCAATGAAACATAAGTTCAGAAGTATAGGTGCGGCCGCCGCGGCAATAAATTTTCCAGCAGAATTTAGTACCCCAGATATCAAAGCAGCAAGGGAAATAAATAAAATATAAGGAAAAGCAATGCGGCCAAAGATAACTGTAAGGTCGAATCTTTCATCACCAGAAAATCCACTAGCCATAAGCCATACCAAGTATGGCATTGCCATCAGCGCAATTACATTCAGCGCAATAAGAACCAGCCCCAACATCGACAATGCATCTTTTGCAAAAACTAAGGGCGCATCTCCAGACTCAAGTTTTTTCGAAAACATTGGCACAAACGCCATGTTGAAGGCACCTTCTGCAAAAAACCTTCTAAACAAATTAGGAAGAGAAAACGCAACTACGAAAGCCTCGGCAACAGGAGAAGCGCCCAAGACACCAGCTATAAAAATATCCCTAAAAAATCCAAGAACCCGAGAGATTAGTGTCCAGAAACCAACAGTAAAGAATCCGCGCATCATGCTCATGAAAGTGCCCTTAACGCTGCCTCAGAGATAGAACTTCTAAGTTTCATTTCTAGGCTATCCTGTTTAGACTTTGAATAGAGTTTTAGTCCAAACATATCTTTGACATAGAAAGTGTCCACCGCTTGCTCGCCGTAAGTTGCAATCACGGCACTTGAAATATTTACATTCGCTGCAGCCAATGTTCTGGTGAGATCGTAAAGTAGTCCCAGACGATCTCGAGTATCTACTTCTATAATTGTGTATATTTCTGATCCATTGTTATCAAAACTAATGGATGTTGGTACGCGGAAGGCCTTTTCACGTTTTTTGATTTTATCGCGGGATTTGATGGCGTCACGGGTAATAACTTTACCTTGCAGTGTATCATCGATCATCTTTTTTAGCCGACTTAGGCGATCTGACAAATAGGGATGTCCTTCGGAATCCTGTACCCAAAAAACTGCCGTCGCAAACCCATCTTTCGAGGTAAACGTGCGCGCATCAACGACGTTGGCACCGCTCAAAGCAAGGGCTCCAGTAAAACGGCTGAATACACCAGGGTGATCCGCCATGGCAAAACAAATTCGCGTGGCATCACGATCTTTGTCTGGTTGCAAATCCATACGAATTTCATCGTCTGGGATATCAAGTAAGAGCCGAGCAAAGATTTGATGCGCTGTCACATGCAGCCCTTGCCAATATGGTGGATAATGCCTGCTTGTCTCATATTTGATCGAATTTTTTGGCCAATCTTTTAGCACTTTTCGTAAGTTTTTCTTAGCCTCTGAGCCACGGTTTTCTCTGTTAAGGTCTTCCAGACCAGTCTCAAGTGCCTTTTTTGTTTGCCTGTAGAGGGCACGAATTAATACAGCTTTCCAATTATTCCAAACACCTGGACCAACTCCTGAAATATCACAAACGGTTAAAACAGTAAGTAAGTCCAGACGCTTCACCGACTGTACCGCCTTAGCAAAGTCACGAACTGTGCGCGGGTCAGCTATATCACGCTTTTGCGCCATATCTGACATTAGTAAATGATGTCGAACAAGCCACTCAACGTTCTCTGATTCACGAGGGTTAAGCCCTAATCGCGGAGCAACATCACGGGCAATCTTTGCACCCAGTACAGAGTGGTCTTCAATCTGGCCTTTACCAATATCATGCAGCAGAAGTGCTATATAAATAACTTTCCGGTTCAAACCACTTCCCAAAATAGCACTAGCGACCGGTAACTCTTCAACCAACTCTCCACGTTCGATTGCAGCAAGGTGGCCAATTGTCTGAATCGTATGCTCATCTACAGTGAATGAGTGATACATATTGAACTGCATCATTGCGACGATTGGTTTAAATTCTGGTATAAAAGCTGCCAAAACTCCTAGCTCGTTCATACGCCGCAAAGCCCGCTCTGGATTTCCATGTTTTAAAAGTAAATCACGAAATATTCTTACCGCCTCATCTGAATTTCGCATATTTTGGTCTATTAGATAGAGGTTTGCAGATACGAGCCTCATAGCATCAGGATGTATTAAAAGTTTTGTTCGTAAACCTTCCTCAAATAATCGAAGTAAATTCAGGTTATTTTTTAGAAATACTTCTGGATCAGCTATTGCCAGGCGGTTTTGTACCAAAATATAGCCTTCACCTATTCTTGGCTTGCGTTTTAGGACCTTTAGAAAATTCAGTTCTCTTTTAACACTTACCGCCTCCATGGCTGTTAAAAATATTCGAGATAGTTCTCCAACTTTTGTCGCATGGGTAAAATAATCTTGCATGAAATGCTCGACTGCACGACGTCCTCGAAGGTCCGAATAGCCCATGACTTCAGCGATCTCCACCTGCAAGTCAAAAGTTAGCTGATCCATTCCACGATTGGCAATTAAGTGCAGATGACAGCGCACACACCACAAAAAATCTTCGGCGGCAATAAATGTTCCAAATTCACTCTCTGTAAAAACACCCGCCTCAACCAATTGCTCCGCATGAAATACACCATTTCTGTATTTCTCAATCCAGAAAAGAGATTGTAAATCACGCAAACCGCCCTTACCCTCTTTTACGTTCGGCTCAACCACATAACGCTGACCACCCTGCTTGAGATGTCGAGCCCCGCGTTCCGCCATCTTGGCTTCAGTAAAATCTTGAACTGTTCCTTTGAAAAGATTTTCCCGCAGTTGTTCTTGCAAGCCTTTGTAAACCATCCTGTCTCCAAACAGGAAACGCATTTCAACCAACGAAGTGCGAATGGTATAATCTTCGCCGGCAAGCCGCATGCAGTCGTTAACAGTCCGTACGGCGTGCCCAACTTTTAACTTAAGATCCCAAAGTACATAAAGGAGACTTTCTACAACACTTTCAGCCCATCCAGTTATTTTATAGGGAACAGTAAAAAGCAGATCCACATCGGAGAACGGTGCCATTTCGCCCCGACCATAACCACCAACAGCAATTAAAACTAAACGTTCTCCAGTTGTCGAAGATTGCGCGGGATGAAGGTGTCGAAGCACAGCATTGTAAGCGGCTTCAACAACACAATCAGTTAAGTAGCAATAACTAGCAATTGTAGACCGGGCCCTGAGCGGCGCCTTCATAAATGCCCCAGCAATTTCAGACATCCCAACTGCTCGAGCTTCACCTAAAATTTTTACTAATATAGCCCGAAGTTTTGTAGCATCCGAAACTTCTTTAACCGCGTCATCTATTTTAATACCAAGCGTTTCTCGGTCAAAAATCTTTACCGCGGGGCAAATGAGTTCACCAGAGTGAAGATTATCCAATTTTTTCAACCTTAGAAACCAAAATTATTAAATGTGCGTGGAGCAGCATCAAGAATAATTACTTGGTTTCCTTCTATTTTCGCTATCGCTAACCCACGTTCAACAGTTCCATCCTTACGAAGTCTAAAAATCCCAGCAGCACCCTGAAAACCGCTGGATAAGGTCAAACCCCTGGTGTTAAGTGCATTTCTGTTTCCAGTAGAAATTGACGCCCCCACAGCGGCCACTCCATCGTAGGCGATAGCAGCTATTGGATGCGGAGTGGTTTGATAAATTGTCTGGAACCTCTCTTCAAACTGCTGTGTGCGAATTGGGCTAGGCAAAGCAAACCACCCCCCTTGGATACCAGGCAAATTAAATGCAGAAGGCAAGGCATTCCATTGGGCGACACCAGCGTACTGAACTGTGGCAGGGTTTACACCAGCTTCCGGCAACAACTGTGCAATCAGCGGTAACGCACCGTCGTAATCTGCTGTTAAGAACACTATGTCAGCGCCAACCAACTCATTTCGGATAGCCACGCGGGTCATAGCGTCAACTACATCCTGCTGTGTAAAATCATAATTTTCCTTTCCCACTTCGGCAGTCCCATTTTTTATCAGAGCGCGCTCAACAGCATCAGAACCTGCATAGCCTGAAACATTGTTAGCGTGCACAATTAGGGCGCGCCTTTTACCTTGCCTAACCGCATAGTTTACTAGCCTGTCAGCGGTATTTTGAAATGTATGCCCCAACACGTACACGTTGCCACCCGCAATTTCTGCGTTATTCGACAATGACAAAACACTAATAGACTTTTTAGCTACAGCGAGCCCTGCAGCATTGGACGCACCTGCAAACAGTGGGCCAATTATTACTTGCGCACCTTCATCAACGGCTAGGGTCGCCATCTCAGCGGCCTGAAGTTCAGAACCTTCTGTGTCATAGACACTCATTTGCATTGCAACATTAGTGCGGAGATCCCACATGGCCATCCGGGCGGCACGTTCTGCCGACTTCGCCAGTTTACGGACACCTGGGTCCTTGGACCCAAGGGGCAACAAAACTGCAACTTTTACTTTTCGCAAACTATCATCAGATCCACTGAAGGAGTTTCCACAGGCTGAAATTAAAATCAAACTACAAAGAGCCAGCAAGCTTTGGCGTATCGGCAAAAATAAGAAAACTTGAGAAAACATGTTCAAATGGCCCCTTCAAAGGTTACTAGTCCAGTGTTATGTCCATGTTATTACATAGTATCAGGGGGTCTAGTGTTGAATCACAAATTGTTGAAGTTAGAAGCTGGCTTATACCTTGTGGCAACACCTTTGGGCTCTGCGCGCGACATAACTTTGCGAGCATTAGACATTTTAGCTTCTGCCGACGTGTTAGCCGCTGAAGATACACGAACTTGCCGCAAACTATTGGACATACACAGTATACCACTGAAAGGCAGACGCATCAAAGCCTATCATGACCACAGTAAGGCTAGTCATCGTGAGCAGTTACTTAATCATATATCAGAGGGACGCTCCGTCGCTTATGTCTCAGATGCCGGAACTCCCTTAATTGCTGACCCTGGTTATCAATTAGTCCATGACGCCCGTCGGTCTGAAATAGCTGTATTTTCTGCGCCTGGACCAACCGCCTGCATTGCAGCACTTACGATAGCAGGATTGCCAACCGATCAATTTCATTTTGCGGGATTCCTGCCACCCCAAACAATAGGTCGTCGAAAACAACTTGTTGAGCTAATGTCACTTCCTGCAACGATAGTATTGTACGAGTCTCCTAAGAGATTAAATGCATTATTGGCCGATATTAAATCCGTTGGTGGCAATGAACGCCAAGTAGCCGTGTGCCGCGAGTTAACAAAAAAGTTCGAAAATGTTCAAATTGGGGGCGTGGAAAAGTTACTCAGCTACTATGAGAAAAAACCTGCGAGAGGAGAAATTGTTGTATTGATTGCGGCTGGTAAGGAGGTTCAAATCAATGAGCTTGATTTAGAAGCTGAGCTCCAGTCAGCAATGCAAACTCTCAGGGTCAAAGACGCAGCAGATGCCGTGGCAGGTGCTTTTGGACTGCCAAGGCGCGATATTTACCAGATTGCATTGAAAATTCAGCGGAGGAACAAAATTAATTAATAACCATGACGGAAAACAAACTGCAGAAATACAATGTCTAGGAATTCTATCTATTGCCAGCGTTCAACCTGAGTGGCATCTAGAAACAAATAGATATTAGGTTTCCAGACATGCCAAAAAAAATATCATTCCAAATGGATCCCATTCAGGGCGTGGACATCACGGGCGATAGCACATTTCAATTGGCGCTTGAGGCCCAAAACCGCGGACATGATATTTATTACCACACCCCAGATATGCTTACTTTTGAGAATAGCAGGGTAACTGCTACTGGACAAAAGATGTTCTTAAGAAATGAAGTTGGAAATCATGTCGATTTAGGTGAGCCGCAACGCTTAGATTTGCACAAATTCGACGTGGTATGGCTACGTCAAGATCCACCATTTGACATGGGTTACATAACGACGACCCATCTACTTGATTTTTTAAAACCAGACACTTTGGTGGTAAATAATCCATTCTGGGTGCGCAATTTTCCAGAAAAACTGTTGATCCTGCAATTTCCAGAGATCATTCCACCAACTACTATCGCACGAGACTTGGATGTCTTAAAATCCTTTAGGTCCATTCATGGTGATGTGATTGTGAAACCGCTTTATGGTAACGGCGGGGCTGGAGTTTTTCGACTAAAGACAGATGACCAAAACATTGCATCGCTGCATGAGTTGTTCTGTAAAATTAGCACTGAGCCATTAATTATTCAAAAGTTTTTGCCAGACGTACGGGATGGTGACAAGCGTGTCATTTTGGTAAACGGAGAGGCCGTTGGGGCAATTAACAGAATTCCTGCTGACGGCGAAACCCGTTCAAATATGCATGTCGGAGGACGCCCTGAAAAGGTTGGTCTAACCAAAAGGGATCAAGAAATATGTTCCATAATTGGACCTACCTTGCGTGATAAGGGCCAAATATTTGTTGGGATTGATATTATTGGGAATTATTTAACCGAAATAAACGTGACATCACCTACGGGCCTGAATGAGTTAAAGCGCTTCGACGGAATTAATGCGGCTGGATTAATTTGGGATGCGGTGGAAGCTAAACTATAACCTCCAGCATTCCTCAAAATATACTGCCCTTTTACTCTTCAACCGGTTCGATTGTGAGCTCAAAATTATCTGGGGTATCTACAAGATCGCTCACCGTTAGCTTTGCAGTTGGACGTGCCAAACGATTTCTCACCACCCAAATCAGCCGATTTTCTGCGCGCGTTATCGCGACATAGGCCAAACGTTTCCACAGCTGTATCCCTGACTCAGTCCGGTTCATTCGTGCTGCAGCATAAATATCAGGAGCAAACACTTGAACAGTATCCCATTGCGAACCCTGCGCCTTATGAATTGTGACTGCCGCACCATGCAAGAATGTGGCGCCCATCCGCGCGGCAAAAGGAATGAACGGCTCCTCCTCGTTGGGCATTTCGATTTTAACTATACTTGCAGCACTTAGCTGAGGTTGTTCTGCACCAATCACGTGTAACCTCGAGAAGCCAGGTTTACGCCCAGGACCAAGATATAGAACTTGCGCACCCTTTATTAGACCGCGCGCCTCCAAATCAAGGCGTTTTTTCCTATGTTTTACTGGTAGTTCAATACCATCACAGACCAGAGGTTCACCCGGTAACAACTCCTCTAATGGAGCTCCAAAAGCGCCCCGGAAGGCTTGAATGAGCCGTATGCGTGTGGCATTCCGCCAGACAAGAACTGGCGAACGAGCCATTAAATCCGATTGTACCCGTTGGCCAATCAATACGCGTTCATCCTTGCCCGCGGCGTCCTCTACCATACGCTCAAAATCTGAAAATTCTATTTCAGGATCACCTAGCGCATGGGCCAAATCTAAGATTGGGTTGTCCTGTGTTTGACGATGAACTCGATTGAGCAGGAGGCGACGTCTCTCAGGAAGATCATCAAACACCATCATACCTGATTGAGTGACGGGCGCTAATTGTGCTGGGTCACCAAATAGAATTAGGGTTGGGAATATTTCCTGTAAATCCTCCAATTGCTTCGCATCGAGCATCGAACTTTCATCGACAAACCCAACATCTAGAGGATCTTCACGACGTTTCCACCCAGTGATAAAATCTGAGCCACGTAGTCCAGCCGCAGCCAATGCGCCAGGTATAGAGGCATTGGAAAGGTAAAATTTGTACGCCCTATCCAGAGCTACTTCTGTTACTCCCTGAACTTCCGGCCGCGCGGCACCCCCTGTCAACCATTCAGCAATTTTTTCATACTCCGGGTCGTACATTGGTGTGTATAAAATCCGATGAATCGTAGTGGCAGGGACACCTCGATTGCGGAGCACACTCGCCGCTTTATTGGTAGGCGCTAAAATTGCTAATGTGCGTTGGTTTTTTTTAGAACGAGCCTCATAATCACCAGACACAATTTTCATATTTGTTTCTCTGAGGGCATGGTAAAGTTGCGCAAGCAGAAGTGTTTTGCCTGACCCTGCCTTACCTATCACAGCCGCAACACTGCTTTGTCCATCAGACAATGGAGTCAACAAGTTATCTTCTAGGTCAATCCCTGAAGACCTAAGAATCTCAGCGACTGCGTCGAAGGCTTCCGCCTGATCATCAGAAAAATTAATTTGTGGAACTACCATACCTTGGTGTAGCCAAAGAAACTTGCTTGGACTAGTCCAATTAAGGTCTCTAAGATGATCATTTTGGGGCTATTTCAATTTATGCAACATTTTAAAAATAAAGTTGTCACCTGAGCACAAAATTCGTGATTAACCGTTCAAAAAGATTTAAATTTATTGTCTAGTTCATTTCTAGCAGCGTTTCTGACAAGGTCCGTAATCCGGGACGTGGCGCCTGAACCATTACAGACATATTTCCAGGTAAATGCTCATTTCTGCGCATTTTCATGTGAGCCTCAGGCAATTCGTCCCAACCAAAAACTTCTGAAAGACATGGCTTCAGCCGGTTTTCACACATCAGGCGATTTGCAGACGCCGCTTGCTTAAGGTTCGCAAAATGCGAGCCCTGCAGCCGTTTTTGATGCATCCACATGTATCTAGCATCAAATGTTAGATTATACCCCGTAGTCCCCGCACAGATCACCACCATGCCACCTTTCTTGCAGACAAACGTAGAGACCGGAAATGTGGTTTCACCTGGATGTTCAAATACTAAATCTGGATTATTTCCTTTCCCAGTAATATCCCAAATCGCCGCACCAAATTTCCGCGCCTCTTTGAACCACGCCCCATATTCTGGAGTATTCACAGTTGGCATCTGCCCCCAGCATTTAAAATCTTTACGGTTTATTACCCCTTTCGCACCCAGGTCCATTACAAACTCACGTTTACTTTCGTCGCTGATTACTCCAATAGCGTTAGCGCCAACAACTTTAGCCAACTGCACCGCATACGAGCCAAGCCCGCCTGATGCCCCCCAAATTAATACGTTTTGTCCAGGCTTAAGGTCGTGAGGCGCGTGGCCAAAAAGCATCCTATAAGCTGTAGCCAACGTTAATGTATAGCACGCACTTTCTTCCCATGTCTGATGCTGTGGTCGCGGCATCAATTGCTGGCTTTGGACCCTTGTGAATTGGCTGAATGAGCCATCTGGGGTCTCATACCCCCAAATTCGTTGAGATGTGGAATACATTGGGTCCCCGCCATTACAGTCCTCGTCATCGCCATCATCTTGATTGCAATGGACCACAACTTCATCACCAATTTTCCAGCGCGTCACTTTCGAACCAACAGCCCACACGATCCCGGATGCGTCAGAGCCAGCAATGTGGTATGGCTGTTTATGGCCATCAAATGGGCTTATTGGCACGCCAAGTGCGGCCCAAACACCATTATAATTTATACCAGCAGCCATTACCAAAACTAAAACATCATAATTATCAAGTTTGGGAACCTCTAAAATCTCTTGGATCATAGCGGTATTAGGTTCTCCATGGCGTTCACGCCGAATAGCCCATGCATACATCTGCTTGGGGACGTACCCTAGAGGTGGCATTTCTCCCATTTCATAGAGGTCTTTTTTTACTGCTATATGAGAGTCGAAAAGTGAGTTTATATCGAACGGCATGGAGTAGTCCCTCTATTTGAACAGTAACGTAGAATCAAAACCCTTACTGTTCAGTTAAAATCCTACACGTAAGAATGCAACTAATTTGTTTTAGTTTTTGTAATTTTATAACTCTTCAAAATTATCTAATAGTTGTTCAATTGAGGGAGCATAAAGGTGACATTAACTGTGCTAGTTGCATCCTTTTAAACTTAATTTGGCAATAGAACAGTTTATAAGATTTTTTGTTCCACCACCCGAAACCCTAATATCGACAGGTAAGATAGGTGTACTTATCCCTATTCGTAGCTATCAATTAAATCACAGGAAGCCAATAATTTCTCGCTAATAGCTAGAATTGACAGTATGTTATTGTTCCGTCATTAAACCTTCGTACGAAATAATGTTGCGCACGTCATTCAAGGGACAACACTTTGGCACAAGTACAAAAAGATCGTCCATGGATATTTAGAACTTATGCTGGACATTCAACAGCTAAAGCCTCGAATGCACTCTACCGTAACAATCTTTCAAAAGGTCAAACGGGGTTATCAATAGCTTTTGATCTGCCAACTCAAACTGGGTACGATAGTGATCATATTTTGGCCCGTGGTGAAGTTGGAAAGGTTGGAGTTCCAATTAGCCACTTGGGCGATATGCGTACATTATTCTCTAATATCCCACTCGACCAAATGAATACATCAATGACGATAAATGCGACTGCCCCTTGGTTACTTTCGCTTTATATCGCAGCGGCAGAAGAGCAAGGAGCAGATACCGCGACGCTGCAGGGTACGGTGCAAAATGACATTATAAAGGAGTACCTGAGCAGAGGTACTTACATTTGCCCACCAAAAGCATCTCTACGCATGATCACAGATGTTGCTGCTTTTACCCGTGAGCACTTGCCTAAATGGAACCCAATGAACGTATGCTCTTACCACTTACAAGAGGCGGGTGCTACACCAGAGCAGGAGCTCGCTTTTGCCTTAGCAAATGCAACAGCCGTACTGGATGACTTGCGAGGAAAAGTTCCCAAAGAGCACTTCAGCGAAATGGTTGGCAGAATTAGTTTTTTTGTTAACGCCGGCATTCGTTTTGTCACTGAAATGTGTAAAATGCGTGCTTTTGTGGATTTGTGGGATCAAATCTGCCAAGACCGATATCAAGTGGACAATCCAAAAATGCGGAGGTTTAGGTATGGGGTGCAAGTTAATTCGCTTGGCCTCACCGAACAACAACCAGAGAATAATGTCTATCGAATTTTAATCGAGATGCTGGCTGTTACTTTATCAAAGAAAGCGCGAGCTAGGGCCATTCAATTACCAGCCTGGAATGAAGCTTTAGGGTTGCCGCGGCCATGGGACCAGCAGTGGTCACTGCGGATGCAGCAAATTATGGCATTTGAAACAGATTTACTCGAATATGAGGATCTTTTCGATGAAAACCCCACTGTTGACCGTAAGGTAGAGGCTTTGAAAGAAAGTGCTTTAGCTGAACTTGCCTTAATTGACGGGATGGGTGGGGCCGTGAACGCAATTGAGTACATGAAATCTCGACTGGTAGATTCTAATGCCGAACGAATTGGAAATATTGAAAAGGGCGAGATTACAGTTATTGGCGTAAACAAGTACCAAAAATCTGCGGCAAGCCCACTCACGTCAGGGGAAGAGGCTATAATGGTCGTGGATCCAAAGACAGAGGCAGAGCAAGTCAGCGCGCTTAATCACTGGCGTTCCAAACGCAATTCTCAACATGTTCAGAAGGCGCTCCAAGACCTACATCGCGCAGCTCTCGATGGAAGTAATATTATGCCTCCGTCCATCGCTGCTGCCAAGGCGGGAGTAACTACCGGCGAGTGGGGTGATGTGGTGCGCCAAGCATTTGGCCAATATCGTGGCCCCACTGGCGTAAGTACCAGCCCATCCAACCAAACAGAAGGTTTGGATGAAATTCGAGAGGCTGTGGCCCAAGTCAACGCTAAATTAGGTAAGAAGCTAAAGTTTTTGATGGGGAAACCCGGTCTTGATGGCCATTCAAATGGGGCAGAGCAAATAGCTATACGCGCCCGCGATTGTGGAATGGAAATCTCTTATGAAGGCATTCGCCTTACACCAGATGAGATTATTATGGCAGTTCAAGACGGCGACTTTAACGTTATTGGCCTGTCTATTTTGTCGGGTTCACATATCGCATTAATGCAAGATTTAATGACTAAGTTATTCGCAGCTAACCTCGGACATATCCCCGTAATAGTTGGTGGGATTATTCCAGAAGACGACGCAAAGAAGCTTTTTAATATGGGAATTTCAAAAGTATACACGCCCAAAGACTTTGAATTAAACAGGATAATGTTTGACATAGTCGCACTGGCAGACCCAGACTTCAATTCTACCTCTGCTAAGAGACATTAATAAATTAATAAAAGCTTTGCGGATCTATATCAATGGAAAGTCGTAACGACTTAGGTGTCTTGAACTGTGAAACCCATTCAGAAATTGCAGATTGGATCGGAACAGATTTATTTGCTTTAATTAAGAGACGCACCCTGTAACGACCTCGAATGCGTGAAATTGGTGCTGGTGCTGGCCCAAAAACTTCAGCGCCTATTTTATTCAGGGGTAGAATGTTACTGGCCATAGCTTTTCCGAATTCAGACGCCTCCTGAGGATCAGTTGATGATAGAATTATACCCACCATTCGACCGTATGGCGGAACTCCTGCCGCTTCACGCTCACTAGCCTCAGCACGCCAAAATGCCTCTTCATCTCCTCCTAATATGGCCTCGATAACGGGATGCTCGGGTTGGTGGGTTTGTAGGACTGCAGTCCCGGGTTTATCAGCGCGGCCAGCCCGGCCAGCGACTTGGCGCATCAACTGAAAAGTTCTCTCTGCAGCCCGCAAATCTGAGCCCTGTAATCCAAGGTCAGCGTCAATAACGCCAACCAAAGTCAGTAAAGGGAAATTGTGTCCTTTAGCTACAAGCTGTGTTCCAATTATCACATCAGCGCTACCTGACGCTAAAGCCAGGATCTGAGCTTTTAAAGCACGCGCCGAACCATACAAATCTGATGACAATACAGCTACTTTAGCCTCAGGAAACAGTTCAGTCGCCTCCTCTGCGAGCCTCTCCACGCCAGGGCCAACAACAGCCAAACGACCCACAGCATCACAGCTTGGGCAAGCACTTGGTACTGGTTTGGTCTCGCCACATTGATGACACATCAAGCGATTTGAAAAACGATGCTCAACCATCCGGGCATCACAATTATTACATCCGACTTGATTGCCACAAGAACGGCACAAAGTAATTGGTGCATAGCCTCGACGGTTTATAAATAATAATGACTGTTCACCACTCTGGATTCGGGTTTCCACCATTTTTTTTAGACTATCCGATATCCACCGGTCCCCAGGCAATTTCTCTTGCCGCATATCAATTGCTGCCAAACTTGGCATGACTGCTTTCCCAAAGCGGCTATTCAATTCTATCTTTTTATATTTCCCAGCTTCAACATTTACCCAGCTTTCCAGGCTCGGAGTAGCACTTGCCAGTACCACCTGTCCGCCCACTAATGATGCACGAAGTACAGCCATGTCACGGGCATTATAGAGAACACCGTCCTCTTGCTTGTAGCTACTATCGTGCTCCTCATCTACAACGATCAAACCCAAGTTTTGAAAAGGTAAAAATAACGCCGAGCGCGCGCCTACAACCATTTGGGCGTGACCCTCACCAACCATTTTCCAAGTTCGTCGACGTTCAGTCATCGTAACACCAGAATGCCACTCGGCAGGCTTGGCACCAAATCGTCCCTCAACACGGGTCAAAAACTCGGCCGTCAGGGCTATTTCTGGTACCAATACCAATGCCTGCCGACCGTGTTTTAGACAATCAGCCACAGCCTCTAAGTAGACCTCCGTTTTACCAGAACCAGTGACACCTTTGAGCAGTGTAGTATGGTAGCCGGCATCGCTACTACGCAATTGTGTTACCGCATGAGCTTGGTCTTCTGATAGGGATTTTCCGGACAGCGACGGGTTCAACACCGGAAAGGGTGTATCACGGGGAGTAGTTACCTCCTCCACAGCTCCCACTTTCACTAACCCCTTGACTACCGCAGTAGTGGCGTTTGCCGCTTCTGCCAACTCCTTCAGAGTAAAGCTTAAGTCATGAGAATTCTGTAACACAGCCAAAACTCGTAGCCGTGCGTCAGTCATACGTCCAGCCTCCGCCTGCCCTTTACGGTATACATATCGCATGGAAGCTGGATCACCTAGGCCAGGGGCCCGTGTAGCTAACCGCAACATCGTGTGCATTGGTGAGAGCGTGTAATCCGAGACACGGCGTAGAAATTCCTGCATCGAAGGCTGCATTGGGACCACGTCTAATATACGTATCACCGAACGCACTTTGTTATACTCAAAATCTCCCTTACCAGCGCACCAAATCACGCCCAGAATTTTTCGTGGACCTAAAGGCACCTCAACGAAATCCCCCTGCCAACATCCACCCGAGGGTGATTTATAATCAAGCATTTGATCTAGAGGCTGGCTGGTCAGGACGGAAACCAATTCACTTTCCTCGAAGAAACGGGGCTCAGACACAACACTTCCTTTATAGTGGGGCTTCCAGTGCCCATGGAACTCAGGTAAAGCTTAGAACAACAAAGGCCAACCTATCAGGGATAAAACAAATGAAATTTTTTGTTGATACTGCAGAAATTGACGCAATTACCGAATTAAATGACCTCGGAATGGTAGATGGGGTAACAACAAACCCCTCTTTAATAATGAAATCAGGGCGTGATATTATCGAAGTAACCAAAGAAATATGTGATTTAATCTCCGGACCAGTCAGTGCAGAGGTTGTAGCCACCGACTCTGAAAAAATGATAGAGGAGGGTCGGAAACTAGCTAAAATTGCTCCTAATATCGCCGTGAAGCTGCCTCTGACTTGGGACGGCCTTAAGGCCTGTAAAGTTTTATCCGATGAAGGTAAAATGATTAATGTCACTCTTTGCTTTAGTGCAAACCAAGCGCTTCTAGCAGCCAAAGCAGGCGCCACTTTTATCAGTCCATTTGTTGGCCGCCTTGATGATGTGAACCTTGATGGAATGGATTTGATTAATGAAATCAGGCAAATCTATGACAATTTTGGCTATCAGACCCAAATTTTGGCTGCCTCAATTCGTACAGTTAATCACGTGACCCAATCTGCATTAATCGGAGCTGATGTAATAACAGCACCACCGAGTGTGATAAAATCACTCATTGAACATCCCTTGACCGACCGTGGACTTGATCAATTTATGGCGGATTGGGCAAAGACTGGGCAAAAAATTCTATAGCACTTGGATAGAGATGATAATATTGAGCGTCAAAAATCACAAAATAAAGTGAGGCAATGATGAAACCGTCAACTAAGCCGCCGGAAATAGAAGTTTTACGAGAAACTATTATTAATAATCCGGAACTTGTCTTGAACGATACGGCCATAATGCAGTCCTTAACGTCAGCTAATGACAAAAAAAGAGGTGGGAATATTATAGACCTCCGCGGTGCGGCCATGAAAAGCTTAGAAAACAAGCTTGGAAACCTCGAGAGTACACATAAGTCCGTCATAGCGGCGGCATATGACAATCTTGCCGGTACGAAGCAAATCAACCGTGCAGTTCTTAAAATATTAGAGCCTAATAATTTTGAAAGTTTCATCGACGTTTGCGCCGGAGATATGGTCAAAATTATGCAAATAGATTTTGCTTGTTTGATTTTGGAGACCAAGCAAAAAAACGTAGACCCAAAGTTTTCAATTTTGGGTAATTACCTTATTCATGCCCCCTCCGGTTTTATTAAAAAATATATGTACCTCGACGGAACGTCCAATAAAGTTAAAGTCAAGCTACGTAAATTAAATACGCCAAATCAATTTGTATTCTCTAAGACGTCCCACAAAATTGGATCGGAGGCTTGCCTCGCCCTAGATTTTGGGACGGATACGCCGCCAGGGCTTTTGATCCTAGGCGCTAAAGATCCAAAACAATTTTCGTCTACGCAGGGTACTGATCTTTTGAATTTCTTTGCAAAAGCCTATGAGCTGGTAGCAGGCAAGTTACTGCCTTGACGGTAAATAAAAACATAGATCTAGGTTTGATTTCACCCGCCGTCCATAACGCTGTAAATGAATGGTTAGACAATGAACGTGCGCTGAAATCATCCGCGAAAAATACGATTACCGCCTATGAAGCAGATATCGTGAGATTTGCAATATTTATGACAAAACATAGGGCAGAGCCACAGGGGTTAAGTGCTCTATCTGAAATCCATACTAGAGATATGAGATCTTGGATGGCGCACGAGCGCGGGCGCGGCGTAGGTAGTAGAAGTTTGGCACGATCGCTTTCGGCAGTAAAAAGTTTTTTTAGATGGCTAGCAAAGCGTCATGACTTGGAACCAACTGCCGTTTTGCTCGCACGGTCACCAAAGTTTGAACCCAAATTACCACGGCCATTAGAAATTATGGCAGCGGGTAAAATGATTGAAACTGTGAAAATTCAGTCAATGGAAGATTGGGTTGCGGCCCGTGATGCAGCTGTACTTACCCTGCTTTATGGATCTGGCTTGCGCATATCAGAGGCCTTAGGCCTAACTGGAGCAAATGTTCCCCTACCAGACGTAATTCGGATACAAGGAAAGGGAGGAAAGGAACGTATGGTTCCAGTCTTACCTGTAACACAATCGGCTGTTGCCCGTTATGCGAAACTTTGCCCTTTTCAAATGGACCCAAAACTCCCTCTATTTCGCGGCGTTCGCGGGGGCGGCCTGAATGCAAGGATAGTGCAAAAAACGATGCAAATCGCGCGAATGCAATTGGGCCTGCCAGCCACAGCAACTCCTCACGCTTTGCGCCATTCCTTTGCTACACATTTGCTAAACGCCGGAGGTGATTTACGTACCATTCAAGAATTGCTTGGTCATGCTTCGTTATCTACCACACAGGCCTACACTGCCGTTGATTCATCTCGCCTTATGCAAGTTTATAATGCTTCACACCCGAAGGCCTAATTGATTTCCAGACACATATGAGTTTATAGCAAGCCTATGAATATTCGCACCAAAGCATTAGCCGTTCATTTACTTACTGCCACTGGAGCTGTGTTTGCTATGCTTGCAATGCTTGCTGCAGTAAATGGGAAGTGGGACATGATGTTTGTTTGGCTTGTCATTGCTTTTTTTGTGGATGGCGTCGATGGCCCCCTTGCTCGAAAATACGATGTTAAAAGTAATGCGCCCATGTTTGATGGGGTACTTTTAGATCTAATTATTGACTATCTCACATATGTTTTCATCCCAGCATATGCACTATTTGCAAGCGGACTTTTAGCAGGCTGGACCGGCTGGTTTGCAATCATAATAATTACTTTTGCAAGCGCAATGTATTTTGCCGACACGCGCATGAAGACAAAAGATAATTCGTTCCAAGGCTTTCCTGGCTGCTGGAATATGGCCATAATTGTGATATTTGCAACGACACCAAATCATTGGGTTATTCTTGGGTTTGTTTCTCTTTTAGCAGTCTTAATGTTTTTGCCACTTAAATTTGTCCACCCAGTTCGCACGGAACGTTGGCGTGCCGTTACACTGCCAATCGCATTGGCGTGGGTTGGATTTGCAGCCTGGGCCGCGTGGGGAAACTTTACAGCTGTACCCACCGCAAATTTTGGCCTGCTAGCAACCTCCACATATTTACTCTTTGCCGGCATTACCCAACAATTCACAGAAAAAAAGAGTTAAAGTCGAGTTAACATTATACCAATTACTATTGCGATCCCTGCCAAAACTTTTGTGGGCGTCATTCGATCGTGAAAGTAAAAATACCCTAGCAGCATTGCAAATAATATGCTGCTCTCACGCAACGCCGTCACTAATGCAATTGGCGCTTGCGTCATGGCCCAAACGACAATTGCATAGGCTATAAAAGATGTGCCACCCACTGAAAATCCAAGTGATATTTGTTTTCTGTTTTGCGGAAAAACGGACCTTCCCCTAATAAAGAAAATTGCGGGTACGTAAAAAATAGCTGAGAATACCAAGGTCCAAGACACATACGCAAAGGCATCGCCCATGAGGCGGGCCCCCATGCCATCTACTATTGAATAACCTGCAGTAGCAAAAGCCGAGCCCAATGCCAGTGGGATTAGTTTACGGTCCTCATCCAAGCTAAAAACACCGAGCCCCAAAAGCAGGATCCCAAGACCAACTACCAATATTCCAATTAAATCAAATAGGCCCAGGCTATCTATACCAAAAAAGAGGCTGGCTACTAAGACAATCACAGGCGCGCCACCGCGAGCTATCGGATATACTCGACTTAAGTCTCCCCTCTCATAGGCAAAGCCCAAGAAAAGCTGGTAAAAACTATGAATAACTCCAGATGCCAATAACCATAGCCAGACCTGACCCGTTGGAATTGAAAAAAACGGGATCAAACAGAGGCCAAAAAATGCGTGCCCCAAAGTAAGGAGTAACATTCCCGCCTGTTTGTCTTCACCATTTTTAACTAACGCATTCCAAGCCGCGTGTAGCAGTGCGGCGACCATAACCGAAATAAAGACAAATATACTCATTTCAATTGTTCTCAGTGAGTTGGCCCGCCAGATACCAACAATTTATTCCCCTTGTCAAAGAGTTAGAACTAGACGCCACAATAGAAGTTGTTTTAAACAGCCTATTTAAGCGCTGAATTACAGCGACTGCAAACCTCTGGATGAGAGTGCGAACCAACATCTGGTGAGATTTTCCAGCATCGATTGCACTTTCTTCCAACAGCTTTAGCGAAGCTAACTGAAACACCTGCTGTATCTTCCAAGGAAAAAGCAGCCTCAGGGGCTTCTCCAGTATCAATCTCGATACTGGAAGTGATGCACAAGTCAGCAAAAGCAACTGATTTCAAAATTTCCGCGACATCTGTTGTTACGTATACCAAAGGCGCAGCCTCTAAGCTGGACCCTATATTTTTATCACGACGCTCTAGTTCTAGAGCACCAGTCACCACACGCCGTACCTGCCGAATGACCGCCCATTTTTTAGCAAGTTCTGAACTGTGCCATAGGGATGGTGTAATTGGCATATCAATCAAATGAACTGAACTGTTATCACCAGGGTTACGTTCAAGCCACACCTCTTCCATCGTGAAGGTAAGTACCGGGGCCAACCAAGTTGTCAGACGGTGATAGAGGAGGTCCAAAACCGTACGCGCGGCACGCCGCTCTGTCGTATTTCCATCACAATAAAGTACATCTTTTCGGATATCGAAGTAGAAGGACGAAAGGTCAACCGTCGCAAATTGGAAGAGTGCTTGGAAAACTCCCTGAAAATCATAGGCTGCGTATCCCGTTTTGACTATCTCATCGAGTTCGTACAGACGATGCAAAACCCATCGCTCGAGTTCAGGCATTGACTCAAATTCAATCTTATCTGTCTCAGAAAAATCTGAAAGTGCACCAAGCATGAAACGCATAGTATTGCGCAAACGACGATAGCTGTCAGCAACACCTTTTAAGATTTCAGGACCAATTCGCAGGTCACTAGAGTAATCTGATTGCGCAACCCAAAGTCTTAAAATGTCCGCTCCATATTGCCGTGTCACGTCATCAGGTGAGACAGTGTTCCCAACGGATTTTGACATTTTCATGCCCTTCTCATCCAGAGTGAAGCCATGTGTCAGCACAGCATGGTAGGGAGCCCGCCCCTGTGTGCCGCACGATTGAAGCATTGAGGAATGGAACCAGCCGCGGTGCTGATCTGTCCCTTCAAGATAAAGGTCAGCCAGGCCATCATCGCTGCCGTCATCACGGTCACGTAAAACAAAGGCGTGGGTAGAGCCACTGTCAAACCAAACATCTAAAATGTCGAACACCTGGCTGTACTCATTGGGATTAACAAGCCCAGCTAGGAAACGCTCCTTTGCACCCTCTTCATACCATGCGTCAGCACCTTCAGCTTCAAAGGCATCTAGCACCCTTGCATTTACTTCATCACTTCGGAGTAGATAGTCATCATCAGTCGGGAGGGCACCATTCCTAGTAAAGCAAGTCAGAGGGACACCCCAAGCTCGTTGCCGCGACAACACCCAATCTGGTCGAGCCTCTATCATCGAGTATAGGCGATTGCGCCCAGTTGATGGCGTCCAAGTGACAAGTTTATCGATCGAGGTAAGCGCCCGCTCTCGAATAGTCGTCCCATACTCATCTAATCCATCATTCACAGGCTTATCGACAGCCGCAAACCACTGCGGCGTATTCCGGTAGATGACTGGTGCTTTTGAACGCCAACTGTGCGGATAGCTGTGTTTAATTTTTCCTCGCGCCAACAGCCCCCCAACTTCGGCGAGTTTTTCGATAATAGCAGGGTTAGCGTTCCCCTCCTTGCCATTTGGCTTCAGGATTGCCTTTCCACCAAAGAAAGGAAGATCAGCGCGGAAACGGCCATCCTCCATCACATTATAGGTAATCACCTCCTCGAGCATACCGAGATCTCGGTACAATTCAAACTCCTCCATTCCATGGGAAGGCGCGCAATGCACAAAGCCTGTACCTTCGGTATCGGTCACAAAATCAGCAGATCGAAAATCACGGATATCATCCCATTCGCCTTCGCCACCCTCCGCGCCGTGTAGTGGATGTTGAAGCTCAATCTTGGCTAGGTCATCCTGAGTTATGTCACAAAGTCGGCGGAACATGGTAGTATCGAGACGGGCTCTGCCCAATACATCTTCGGCTAAACTATCTGAAAGTATAAAGCGCTCACCGATGTCAGCCCAACATTCTTCAGGGCGACCAATTACCTCATAAAGTCCGTATGAGATATCGGCGCCATAAACGACTGCCTTATTCGATGGCATAGTCCACGGTGTCGTAGTCCAAATTACAACTTTAGCGCTATCGAGAGTTTTATCTCCAGTCCCCACAACTTTGAATTTTACCCAAACCGTAAAGCTTTCCTTATCGTGATATTCTACCTCTGCCTCAGCCAGAGCAGTTTTTTCAATTGGAGACCACATCACAGGTTTTGAGCCCTGATATAACGTACCATTCATCAAGAATTTTTGAAATTCAGCTGCTATTACGCGTTCAGCGTGAAAATCCATTGTCAGGTAAGGATTTTCCCACTTACCCGTGATACCCAGACGTTTAAATTCATCACGCTGGATATCAACCCACCCTTCGGCAAATTCACGACACTCTTGGCGGAACTCAACTACGGGAACTGCATCTTTGTCACGGCCTTTTTTGCGATATTTTTCTTCTATCTTCCATTCAATTGGCAGGCCATGACAGTCCCAACCTGGAATATATCGCGCATCCTTTCCCATCATCTGCTGAGATCGAACCACCATGTCTTTTAAAATTTTATTTAGCGCATGGCCAATGTGCAAATTGCCGTTCGCGTAAGGTGGGCCATCATGCAGAGTAAAGCTTTCGCGCCCTTTTTTTTCTCTCAGCCGATCATAAATTCCAATTTTTTCCCAACGTTCTAGCCACTCAGGCTCTCGTTTGGGCAGCCCGGCACGCATTGGAAATTCTGTTTTTGGCAAATTTAGGGTATCTTTATAGTCAGGTGTTAGATCAGACATTTGAGGTCTCTTTTTGAAAATCTAAAAGGGGGCGGCGCAGTTCAATCCAACACCTTCGGCCCGGCATCTGCATCATTACAGTGCCGGGGATATAATTCGTCTTATAAAAAATATCTCATCCATTTCGAGACGGGTATAAAGCGCAATGTAATGCTACACAACTATCATCAGCTTTATATTTACAACAATCAACGCTGAGGTTTTTGCTTCTTTCAATTTAATAATACTTGAACTGTAAAAACTATATTAAAGGTCCAAAACTCCATACTTACGTCGATTTCCAACAATAAAAAATGTCAGGTAATCTGTAGTCATTGTCCTCGCCATCACTCTTTTCAACTATTTGAAATCCTAATCGCTGATAAAACTTTTGTGCCCCTATATTGGATTGGAAAACCCAGAGCCGTAGCTCTTCAAATTGTTTCTGAGCAAATTTTATAGCTGCCTGACCAAAACCAAATCCTTGAAAATCTTTTTTAATGTATAGCCCCTGAATTATATGTTTTTCGAGGGCCAAAAAGCCAACAACTCCACTGCTATTGTGGATCATAGTAACGCTCGTATGTTCTAACAGCCAGCAGCCATAATCTGCGCGCTCTTCAACATTATGGACTAGTGGAATTTCGCGATTAGAGGCAGCCCAATCCTCTAAAATTTGGCTGATTTCTGCGGCATCTTCATCGATTGCTTTAATAAACTTTACATTCATTGGAAGTCACTGCTTGAAGAATTTGAGAAATATTGAGCGTGAAAGCTATTGTTGTGTACATACAAAATAATATTTAACAATTTGAACCCATCACTTAAAATCAAGTCTTCAAAATCGATATTCGTGGCACTAATGAATAAACACAAACAGGCCTCTAAAAAACATTAAACTGTATATGAACCATATGTGCCATTCCTTATCCCTTTAGCGCCAGCATATTTTGAACAACTGTACATAATTATCCATAGGCTAGAACAATTGCAAAATAGTCTAAGGCAGTTTAAGGGCGAATTATGCCTCGTTTTGCTTTAAAAATTGAATATAACGGTCAAGGGTTTTACGGGTGGCAAAAACAAAATTCGTTGCCTACTATCCAAGGAGAAATTGAGCAGGCACTGGCAAAACTTGAGCCAAACTTGCCAAACATCGGAGCGGCAGGTCGAACTGATGCAGGCGTACATGGATTAGGCCAAGTTGCTCATTGTGATATGTTCAAGGATTGGAAAAGTGAGCGGCTGAAAGGCGCTTTAAATTTTCATCTACAACCAGCAAAAATTTCCGTCATCGACTGCGCTCCAGTAGAACCTGATTGGCATGCTAGATTTTTAGCAACCAGCCGAGAATATCTATTCCGTATCGTATGTCGCGCGGCACCTGTAACTCATGATGCAGGGCTTGTTTGGCAATCAAGGCATCCCCTAGATGTCAAAGCAATGCGCGAGGGGGCTCTTCAACTGCTTGGGACCCACGACTTTACCACCTTCCGCTCAACTATGTGCCAAGCCGTCAGTCCAATTAAAACTCTAGATGAAATTAATATCTCAGAGCGTCACTATCCTGGTGGCAGCGAAGTACGTTTTCAGGTGCGAGCCCGCAGCTTTTTACACAATCAAGTTCGCAGCATAGTGGGCACTCTAGAGCGCGTAGGAGCTCGTGCCTGGCAACCTTATCAAGTGGGCAAAGCTTTAAGAGCGCAAGACCGAACCGCATGTGGTCCAGTGTGCCCTCCAGACGGCCTATATCTGGAGAGTGTGACTTACACCGAAAATCCTTTCACGATTACCAACCCACCTCTTGAGTTGTCAGATAAGCCGGCAAATGATGAAACAATACCGGACTGATTTCTAGACACATACATTAAAGAGATGTAACGCCTTCAAACCACTCTATCACATGTTTTCTCGACCCTATTGCCGACCAATAAGAAATGCGTCTACGCCAAAATCGAGGACAATCAATGCATTCCTGCGTTGCTTAATGCTTTACATGATTTCCCTGCAACTACATTTGTGGTATGTTAAATGGACTTGCTTG
>JAFMEA010000173.1 GCA_017856985.1 Planktomarina sp. | reverse complement strand
TGTCATTCATAAAAATTAAGAACCAACCAATGGGACGTCAAGTTTGTCTGACAATGCCTCAACAAGCAATAAACCGAGAGATTTATAGATTAGGGCCAAGTATAACAAAAAATTTTATTATTTCTGGACAAACACGTGTACGCGTTGGGCAGCATTATTTGCAAAACCAGCCTGATCCCAAGGCGGATCAAGTGGTTGGATATTGCCATTCATATCGCTAGCACGACATCTCAAAATATATTCCCCCGGTTCAGCTTGCCAGGAGAATGTCCACTTTTGCCACGCATAGCGATCTTTTTTTTCCGAAAGCTTTGCTTTTCTCCATTCACCAGCAACCTCAACTTCGACTTCAACAATTGGAACGCCGTCGCCTGACCATGCCCTTCCGACCAAATCAACCATACCAGCTGATACGAAACGTTTGCGCGTCGACCAATCGGGAACCCCAGGCGGAATCATAAGAGATTTAACACGTATAGTTTGAATGGGGATGCCTGGATCATCTTTATGCAGCTTAAAACGATAGGTCTTAACTTGTTGATATCCATCATATGGCTCAGTTAATGCTATGATATTTGTAAGCCACTTAACGCTAGCCATGCCATACCAACCAGGAACAATGATCCGCAAAGGAGCACCATGTTGAGGGAGCAGAGGTGCGCCGTTCATGGCATAAACCAGCAAAACATCCAGTTCGTTGATTTGAGCGAGTGTTAGACTGCGTCCAAAGAAGTGAGGCTCGCCCATGTCATAACCGTAGTCCGCACCAGTGAACGATATCTCGACAACACCATTTTTAGGGCAAGCTCTTTCAATTAAAGGTGCAAGTTTCGTTCCTGTCCATTCAGATGTGCCAACAGCTTCATACATCCAAGGCATAGAATGGGATCGCGGCGAAACACCGGCGCGACCATTACCAGCGCACTCCATAGTTACGGGTATTGTTATCGCAGGCAAAGCCATAATTTCTGCTATCAGCATCTCAAACGGCGTTTCAAATGAACCTGAAAAATCTAATTTATGTGCCTTTGAATCCAACAATGGAACGTCAAAGTGATTGAGCAGATAATGACATCCCGTGGGGGTGATATCTAAGGCCAAAGTCTCCAACAAATTTCCACTATTTCGATTTGCTAGACCAACTTCAGCTTGGCTATAAATGCCGTCCACTGTTGTTGGCTTGCCAGAATAAATCTGAAATGGATTTTTGCTCATTGTTATGCCTATCTTCCTCATTCAATTGGCGCATGGAGTTTGGTATGTTTCGTGATGATACCACCTCGGTTCCCAACTTCAATTGTGCCATAGCGTTCCTTGAAGGATTCAGGCAAAGGGCGATCTCCTTCAATCGACAGCCACAAGCGCATCAAGTGACGTCGTTGGCTTGGGTCGGGCCAGTCAAGGAACCCAGTGCGGTCGTGCAGCTGAGAGTGATTGTAAACAAACTGCATATCCCCTGGCTGCAATTGCATGCCAAAACAAAGTTCGGGATTATTCGCAAAGGCGTCGAACATGTCCAACGCTTCAACATGCTCTGGAGACAGTTTCATGGCGCCTTCAAACCGTTGGGCGCTATCAATATATTGACGTTGGTAAAAAACGGTCAGATAACCCTCATGCCAACTTAGCACTGGGATCTCCATATAAGGCTTGGCTCCATTTGGAATCTCACCACGCCGGTCCGTTGCAATCGGGTCAAAGAGTTTTTCCAGCAGATCCGGGCGTTCTTGCTTCATCCGATTATAGATCGTTTCCGCACTCACCAGTAGTGATTTTCCTCCTTCTCTCGCTTCACGGATGCACAGCAAACCAACAACATCTGCGCTATCAGTGTGAAATGTTTGACGTTCGCAGGTCTGGTAAATGCGACTATTGGGATCGTTCGCATCAGCACCAATGTCGCGCACATGTCCTAAGATATGCCCATCCGCGTTTTGTGATCGCGCACTACCGATATGGGCACCAATGCCGCAAAAGATCGTGGCCGCGAATGCTTCCGAATATTTTTTGATTGGCAGACCGCGCAAGACCTCAAGCCCGACACCTGAAAGCAAAGTTTGCTTGAGTTCTGCAATATGCTCACCGAAGGTGGTCAAAGGGAAAGTCTTTTTGCTGATCTCACCAACATCAATTCCAAGACTCTGAAAATGGGACGCTGAGGCCTCAAGATCACCCACATCGTCCGCAGTAAGCTGATAAAGCCACACATCCGGGTTGCGTGACATGTCGGCACCCAACCATGCGGATGGCTTCTTGATAGCGTTAGGAAGTTGGACATTTTGGTTGATGTGGCCTGACATATCGAATCCTTAGCACTGCATTTCATATGATAAATAACATTAAACATGCCCAGTAAACTAGCAACTTTAATGTTAGTTTTTGGTGTACCTGTGGATCTTGCTATCATTGCTTGGCATGTATTTTAAGTTCTACAACTGTGTTCTTCTAATAAGGTCTAGACACAGTGTTTGAGCCAGGATTCGAGAACAACAAACACACAAAAAAGTATGTTTTTGAAATACACACGTATAACTTTTATACTAAAATTTTAAGCCATTGATATTATTTAAAATATGGTCCCCAGGGACTAAT
>JAFMEA010000053.1 GCA_017856985.1 Planktomarina sp. | reverse complement strand
TCATTTTTAAGGTACCTCGTGTCCGTTAGCGGCAGCGTAGATGTCAAACCATGTTTCACGGTTTATTTCTAATTTTAAACATCGCGATAAGTTTTTAATTCGGTCAAGTGAGTTGGTACCCATCACTGGAGCAATATGTGCCGGGTGGAACATTAGCCATGCAACGGCAGCAGCAGCAGCATCGCCTTCTCCTATTTCTGTAAGAATTTTTAACAGCTCTGAATTTTTTTCTGAGAAAAGCGTTCCACCTGCTAAGGGTGACCACGCCATCGGGACTTTGCCTCGTTCTTGTAAAAACGCTAAGTCGCCGTTAGTTAGGGCGGAGTTTTCCGTTACACTTACTTCGATCTGATTGGTGACCAATGAATTCTTCATTGCAGATTGCAGTAACGTCCAGTCGTGTGGTTTGAAGTTAGAGACCCCAACACTTAAAACTTTTCCAGAGGCCACAACATCGTCTAATGCCATGCCTGTTTCGTTATGGTCCATCAATGGATCTGGTCGGTGGATTAATAAAAGATCGATGTGATCTATATTCATAAGCCGTAATGAGTGATCAACCGAAGCCTTAATATGCGCAGCGGATGTGTCGTAATGTTTTACTTTAACGTGAGCATATCGACCTGCCCCTACCAAAATATCGCATTTAGTTATTATTTCAATTTGATCTCTCAGTTTTGGAGATGAGCTTAGTGCAGCGCCAAAAAGTTCTTCTGCAAGATAGCCACCATATATGTCAGCCTGATCTATTGTGGTAATTCCCTGCTCCAGGCAAGCTTCAATCTTTGACTGAATATGTCTAGGCTCTGTGTTAGAGTCGTCTCCTAGACGCCACATGCCGTATATAATGCGACTAATTGATAAGTTTTTATTGAGTGATATGCGTTCCATTATTTACGAGATCCGTTTCCTAAGGGCGTTTTGGGGACACCTGGTAGCACACGACCATATTCATGGGGAAGCGAGCAGGTTTTTAATTCGGGCAAAACTAATTTACCCACGTAGTCACATTCTTCAAGGTGTGGGTACCCTGAAAAGATAAAAGATCGCATTCCCATTTTCTGATACGTCTCAATCTCTGTAAGGACCTGATCAGCGGATCCTACCAGTGCGGCTCCACAACCAGATCGTGCGCGCCCAACACCAGTCCACAGGTGTGGTTCTATAAACCCATCCATATCAGCCAAATCTCGGTTTCTAGACTGCCGAGATACTCCAAGTGAAGTACTATCAAGGGCGCGTTCGCGTATTAAGCTTCCAGTATCATCATCTAGCTTGGATACTAATTCTTGTGCAAACTCTCGGGCCTCAGTTTCGGTCTCCCGAACCACCATATGAACCCTTAGTCCATAATCTAGAGTTCTATTATATGCTCTTGCCCTATCGTTCACTACCATCATTCTATTGGCGAGATCCTCTTTTGTCTCTGGCCACATAAGGTAGACATCGCAATGTTCTGCACATAGCTCGATGGCGTCTGGTGAGTAACCACCAAAATACAAGAGTGGACCGCCTTTTTGCTGATAAGGTTGAGCTGGCTCTGTGCTTACGTCATGAAAGTTGTAAATATCCCCCTCAAAGTTAATCTTATCTTGGGTCCAAGCTTGTTTCAGTATCTGAACCACTTCATTTGATCTTTTATAGCGATATGAGCTTGGCTCTTTTTGACCAGGAAAGTCTGATGAAATTATGTTTAGGGTGAGCCGTCCACTAAGCATATGATCCAGAGTTGCAATGGTGCGTGCAAGCATGATTGGTTGCATTTCTCCACAGCGTATTGCGGCTAGAAGATTAATATTTTTGGTAATTGGCGCGCAACCTGCCACGAAAGATAAAGTGTCTTGACCGACCTGATAAGATGAGGGGCAAAGAATATTGCGAAACCCGTTAGCTTCAGCTGATTTAACAATGTTGCTGCAATGTGACCAAGATGATCTAAGTTCACCATCTGGAATCCCAAGATATTTATAATCATCAGAGCACAACGCAGAAAACCACGATACTTCGGCAGCATTAAGGTCTGGAGAAGTAATTGGGACTAGGGTCATTTCAAGGCAGGAATAATCGTTTGCATTTGTTCATTAAAACCTGCATCAAAAACTAAATCAATGGTGTATCAATTTAGGATGGGCTGTGACGCAGAATGGTAACTCAGGTTCTTTGCCGGCCTATATCAAAATTAGCGAAGTCATTGCGCGACGCATTAATGCGGGTCAGATTTTAGCTGGAGATCGATTGCCAAACGAGCGGACAATGGCTGTAGAATTTGGTGTGGCCGTAGGGACGTTGCGCAAAGCTTTGTATCATCTACAGGTTCGAGGTCTTGTTACACGAAAGCATGGTTCTGGTAACTATATTAATAAATCTTCAGAGGCCACAAACGTTTACTCGTTTTTTAGGCTTGAATCCCTTGTTGGGGCTGGGCTTCCAACCGCCCGGTTAATTTCCATAAAAAGAAAAAAAAAGCCCTTAAATACACCGTATTTTGGTCCTGATAGGGAGGCATTCCGCTTCCGCAGATTGCGATTTTTAGATGACATCCCTGTGGCGCTGGAAGAGATTTGGCTTGATGGATCAATTGCTGCCACATTAAATCAAAGTGAGATCTCAGAATCTTTGTATCACACATATCAATCACGCTTTGGCTTTTGGATTGTTCGTGCTGAAGATTACGTCACTTTTTCCCCAGTTCCAGATTGGGGGGTAGATCAATTTGGTTTGAAGCCTGGCGATACAGCGGGCTATATCGAAAGAATCGCTTGGGCCAATACGGGTGGTGAGCTTGAATTTTCACGCAGCTGGTATGATCCTGGTGTTGCAAGATATGTAGCAAGAATTAAATAAGGAAACTGAATGACCCTACACTATGGATTGATAGGTTGTGGAATGATGGGGCATGAGCACATTCGAAATATTGCCCTGCTTGAAGATACGGAAATTTCTGTGATTTACGAGCCAAATCTGGAAATGCGCGCATTCGCTTTAAAAATTTTACCAAAAACAAAAATTGTAAACTCTTTAAAAGAACTCCTTGATCACAATCCTTTAGATTGTTTGGTTATTGTCAGTCCAAATTACTGTCACATGAGCCAATTGAAAGAAATAGCGCAGACCCGCCCATTACCAATTCTATGTGAGAAACCGCTTTATACTGATCCCAGAGATTTGATAGCTGCAGAAGACTTTGCCAAGAAATATAAATCATTAGCGTGGGTGGCTATGGAGTATCGTTATATGCCGCCGGTAGCTGCATTCCTAGACTTAGCTAAAGAGGCAACTGGCGGAATAAAGATGCTTACAATTTGCGAGCACCGCTTTCCATTTCTGCCCAAAATTAATGATTGGAACCGATTTAACAAAAATACTGGTGGAACCTTAGTTGAAAAATGCTGTCATTTCTTTGACCTTATGCGTCTTGTTCTACAGTCAGATCCGATACGAATAATGGCGAGCGCAGGACAAGAGGTGAACCATTTAAATGAATCATACAATAATGAATACTCAGATATCTGGGATTGCGGATATGTGATTGTAGATTTTGCCAATGGATCACGTGCGATGTTGGAGCTCAGTATGTTTGCAGAAGGGTCAGAGTACCAGGAAGAAATACATGCAGTGGGGCCGAAGGGAAAAATTTCTTGTAAAGTACCAGGCCCAACTCGTTTCTGGCCCAAGCACATGTCTGAACCTCCTGTGCCACATTTGATTTTAAGTCCACGAAGCCCTATGGCTCCAAGTAGGATAGACACTGTTGTTCCGTCAGAGCTATTAAGCGCTGGCGATCATAATGGATCTACTTTTTACCAACATCAAAAATTTCAGGCAGCTATTTTGGATCAAAAATTGCCAGAAGTAAGTATCCAAGATGGAATTTGGGCGGTTCGCATGGGCATGGCTGCGCAAGAATCTGCCGTTGAAAAAAGAGTTGTAGAACTCAAATAGAATCAACAGCTAAACCTGAGCCATCTAAATGGCATTCAACTAAAAAGTTATGCAGGAGGCATGGAAGAAAACTGCAGGTCATAATTAGAAGAACTAAATAGTAAGATTAGCGTTGGCCTATTTTTGCTAATCTCGGCCTTTTACCCCATCCCAAAAACCTTTAACTTTGTTAAAAAACCCAGCACTTTCTGGACTATTATCGGGGGACAGCTCTTCAAACTCTTTAAGTAGTTCTTTTTGTTTGGTGGTAAGGTTTACCGGTGTTTCCACTTGTAATTCAATGAACATATCACCGAGTGCCCCACCGCGGACTGCGGGCATGCCCTTGGACCGTAGTCGCATTTGACGACCAGTCTGACTACCAGCAGGAATTTTTACACGGCTTCGGCCACCATCAATACTTGGTACTTCAATATCACCGCCTATAGCAGCAGAAGTCATCGACACGGGTATCCTACAAAATAGATTTGTGCCCTCCCGCTCAAATATAGAATGATCATCTACTTCAATAAAAATATATAGGTCACCTTTGGGGCCTCCAAGCGCGCCTGCCTCACCCTCATTTGACAAACGGATGCGCGTTCCAGTTTCTACACCAGATGGAATATTAACAGAAAGTGACCGTTCTTTTTCCGTGCGTCCTGCGCCTCGACAACTGGAACAGGGATTTTTAATTACCTGTCCGGCACCAGAGCAAGTTGGACAGGTTCTTTCAACAGTGAAAAACCCCTGTTGTGCACGTACCTTACCCATTCCAGAGCATGTACCGCATTTACTTGGTTCACTACCGGATGCTGCACCAGACCCACCGCATGGCTCACAAGATACCGCAGTAGGGACACTAATTGTTTTTTGTAAGCTTTTGTACGCCTCTTCCAGGGTGACGCGCATATTATAGCGAAGGTCAGAACCTCGACTTGCTCTCTGTCGACCACCTCCTCGATTGCCACCCATAAAATCGCCAAAGAGGTCATCAAATACGTCTGAAAATGAATTTGAAAAGTTACCCTGCCCACCAAAGCCTCCAGGGTTACCGCCACCGCCTTCAAAAGCTGCATGCCCATAGCGATCGTAGGCAGCCTTTTTATCGTTATCTTTTAAAACTTCATAAGCTTCATTAGCTTCTTTGAAGAGGTCCTCAGCTTTTGGGTTCTCAGTGTTGCGGTCTGGGTGTAGCTCTTTCGCTTTTGTACGATAAGCTTTCTTAATCTCGTCCGCATTTGCGCCCTTGGTAATTCCAAGCGTTTCGTAATAATCACGTTTAGACATTTGGCTTGTCCCCTTTGGAACGAAAACCAGCCAATTAAACAATTGGCTGGTTTTAATTGGTTCCTATTTGGCGTTAGCCGTGCTTATCGCCATCCAAGTCTTCAAAGTCAGCATCAAGAATATCATCATCCATGACAGCGCCCTCATCGACGCCGCCAGCGGCTTCTGCTTCTTGGCTTGACTTATATATTGCCTCGCCAAGTTTCATTGCAGCTTCTGTGACATTTTGGATGCCAGATTTTATCTTGCCCGCATCATCATTTTCTAACTCATCATTTAGTGCTGCTATGGCGAGCTCAATGGCTTCAATAGTAGTCGGGTCGACCTTATCGCCATGCTCCTCCATTGACTTCTCAGTTGAATGAATGAGGCTTTCTGCCTGGTTCCTGCTTTCAACCAACTCTTTGCGGTCTTTATCAGATTCAGCATTTTCTTCAGCATCTTTAACCATGGCATCAATATCCGAATCGCTCAAACCACCTGATGCTTGTATGGTAATTTTTTGTTCCTTGCCGGTGCCCTTGTCCGATGCTCCAACTGATACGATGCCGTTGGCATCAATATCAAATGTAACCTCAATTTGTGGCATGCCTCGTGGTGCGGGCGGGATTTCTTCTAGGTTAAATTGCCCTAGAATTTTATTATCCGCCGCCATTTCACGCTCGCCTTGAAAACAACGTATGGTCACTGCGCTTTGACTGTCTTCCGCAGTTGAGAACACCTGGGATTTCTTTGTTGGTATAGTGGTGTTTCTATCTATTAATCGGGTAAATACACCGCCCAAAGTTTCAATTCCCAAGGATAGCGGGGTAACATCCAATAGAACAACGTCTTTCACGTCTCCTTGTAGGACGCCTGCCTGAATAGCTGCACCCATAGCAACAACTTCATCTGGGTTGACGCCTTTGTTTGGTTCCTTACCAAAGAATTTAGTGACTTCGTCAACTACTTTTGGCATCCGCGTCATACCGCCAACCAAAACAATTTCATCAATGTCACCGGTTGAGAGACCCGCATCTTTTAATGCGGCTTGGCAAGGCTTTAAAGAAGCCTTGATCAGATCGCCAACTAAACTTTCTAGCTTTGCCCGAGTTAACTTTACAACAAGGTGTAGAGGCTGACCTGATGATCCATCCATTGAAATGAATGGCTGGTTAATCTCTGTTTGGCTGGAAGAGGAGAGCTCAATCTTTGCTTTTTCGGCCGCTTCCTTAAGCCGCTGCAATGCCATTTTATCTTTTTTAAGATCTACGCCATTCTCTTTTTTAAACTCTTCCGCAAGATAATTAACAATGCGCATATCGAAGTCTTCACCACCAAGGAACGTATCGCCATTGGTAGACTTTACTTCGAAGAGGCCATCATCAATTTCTAAAATAGTGACGTCAAAGGTACCACCACCAAGGTCAAAAACAGCAATTGTCTGAGTTTCTTTTCTATCTAACCCATAGGCCAGAGCGGCAGCGGTTGGCTCATTAATGATCCGTAGTACCTCTAGGCCAGCGATTTTACCGGCATCTTTAGTCGCCTGTCTCTGAGCATCATTAAAATACGCTGGAACCGTTATTACGGCTTGCTCAACTGTCTCACCAATATAGGCCTCGGCAGTTTCCTTCATCTTTTGTAAAATGAATGCTGATATTTGAGCGGGTGAAAATTTATCTCCCTGTGCTTCAATCCAAGCATCACCATTGCCACCGTTAATCACGTTAAAAGGCAGGTTTTTCATATCTTTTTTAAGATGAGCATCATCATATCTGCGCCCGACCAAACGCTTTACGCCAAAAACTGTATTGTCTGGATTTGTAACGGCCTGCCGTTTCGCCGGCTGACCCACCAGTCGCTCATCATTTGTGAAAGCAACAATTGAAGGCGTCGTGCGCGCACCTTCTGCATTTTCAATTACCCGTGGCTGTGACCCATCCATGATGGCAACGCAGCTGTTGGTAGTTCCAAGATCAATCCCAATGACTTTTGCCATCTTTTAGCATCCCTTCGCTCTGGTTATTTATAGGCAGTGGCCCGCAGGGCGGCTCCTCGGCCTGAATTTCTGAGTAGCTTCTGTAAACTACTAGCTCAGCGCGCTATATAGGTACGACTATGATCCCCTGCAACCATCTTGAGGTAATGAAATTTGGATTTTTTGAGGTTAAATGAAAATATTTCTCCACGACCAACAATAAATGTGGGTGGAATTGCTGTTTTTAAAGGTTTTTTACCAATAACAGATCAAACAAAAATTGTAGAAGATTTACGGCATGTTGTTGAAAAAGCACCTACATTTTCACCAAAAACTAAATTTGGGAAAAAAATGTCTGTAAAACTTACGGCTGCAGGTGAGTTTGGTTGGTTTTCAGACCATCGAGGTTATCGCTATGAGAAACGGCATCCGTCTGGCGTATCTTGGCCAGAAATACCATCTTCTATTTTAAGCATCTGGCGCTTTTTAGCCTCACAAGCGCCATCGCCTCAGTGTTGTTTGGTCAATTATTATGAAAAAGATGCTCGAATGGGCATGCATCAAGATCGTGATGAGGCGAATTTTGAGTGGCCGGTAGTATCTATTTCTCTTGGTGACGATGCCTTGCTACGCGTAGGTGGGCCAACCAAGGGGGGCAAAACATCATCAGTCTGGTTGCAGTCAGGCGACGTAGCAGTAATGGGTGGGGATGCAAGACTTAACTTTCATGGTATTGATCGCATAAAATTTAAAAGTTCTAATTTGTTAAAAAAAGGTGGACGCTTAAATGTTACATTGAGGGTAGTCACTTAAAAGTGACCACTAGTCTTTAAAATTGGCAATGTATTTTCTAGTTTAATTTAAACATTAAAACTCAAAAAAAATAGACCTAAGCAGCGACAAATGTTGGACCTTGCTGCAAAATAGCATGCAACGTATTAGCATTTTCGTTGTTACGAAGCTTCATGCAAACGTCTGAATCGCGTAAGGTACGTGAAACCAATGCCAGGGCTTTTAAGTGTTCAACACCACTTGAAAGCGGAGCAAATAGTGCAAAGGCTAGATCAACTGGCTGGCGGTCTACGGCATCAAATTCTATTGGCCGATCTAATTTTATAAAGCAGCCAACAATTCGATCGAGGTCTGCTATGCGTGCATGAGGTAAGGCCACTCCACGCCCAACGCCAGTTGGGCCCAAAACCTCTCGTTCTAAAAGTGCCTCGACAGCAATATCAGGGTTAATCCCGTAATTTTGTTCTGCAATTGTTGCTAAGTCTTGAAACAGACGCTTCTTGCTCCCAACGGATTGCGTGTTGCGAACTGCTTCTGGTATCAATATTTCTATGAGTTCCATTTTTTCTTAGTTGTATTTTTAACTAGGCTGGATCAACCCACCCCACGTTGCCGTCCTTACGACGGTATACAACATTTACTCCATTGTGGCCTTCGTTCCTGAAGACAAGGACCGGCGCGCCGGCTAGTTCCATTTGCATTACAGCTTGGCTAACTGATAAATAATCGAGATCTTGATCTGTTTCTGCAACGGTCAAGGGCTGCCCTTTTTTTAGATCAGAATCACTTAAACCATCTAATTCGGTTCTATACGAGGGTGTCTCTGAAAGTTCAACGGGTTGCGATCTAACCTGACTATGGTCCTTTAATCTTCTTTTGTATCTGCGTAACTGCGTTCCCAGTTTCTTGGAAGTAGCATCAAAAGCAGCATAAATTTCATGTGCACTTGTTTTAGACTGTGCGGTCAAACCAGTTGAGAGGTGCATCATTGCTTCGCATACGTATCGGTCAGCGTTTTTTGAAAAAGTTACTGTGGCATCAATCGGCCTTTGTGCATATTTTGTAACTACACTGTCTAAGGATGACTTAACGTGGTTATTTAATGCTTCGCCTGTATGTATTTTTTTCCCTGTGATTTGATAAAACATTTGTTCTCCAATCCAAAAGCTGTTGTTAAGTTTTTACTCCGCCCGAATAAATTGAGATAATAACCAAATGTACATGTTCAGCCACTACCCTCATAAACGGGCCATCGCTGTTTTTTGAAAAAAATGGACACTCGGCATATCATCATTTGGACAAACCAAAGTGCCATATGTCAACTTTTAATTTAAATTATTTGAAAATTTTCACCAAGATACAAACGTCTAACATTTTCGTCGTTGACGATTTCGTTCGTTGTGCCACTCATAAGAACTTTACCATCATGGAGAATATATGCCCTATCCACAATTTCTAAAGTTTCGCGCACGTTATGGTCTGTAATTAATACACCTATTCCACGTTTCTTTAACGTCGAAACCAACTCTCTAATCTCACCCACAGCTACTGGATCAATACCCGCAAATGGTTCATCTAAAAGTAAATATTTTGGATTTGCCGCTAAACACCGTGCAATTTCTACCCGTCGCCGCTCGCCGCCCGACAGTGCTAATGCGGGTGTCTGCCTCAAGTGATCAATAGAAAACTCACTGAGAAGTTCTTCTAGCCGGTCATAGCGGCTTTTTTTGTCTAATTTGGTAAGCTCAAGAACGGCCAGAATGTTTTTTTCAACATTCATTCCGCGAAAGATTGAACTTTCTTGAGGCAAATAGCCGATACCAAGCCTGGCGCGTCGATACATTGGTAGGCGTGTTACATCGCGACCATTGAGCACTACTTGGCCGCCTTCAGGCATCACCAGTCCTGCAATTGAGTAAAAGCAAGTTGTTTTTCCTGACCCGTTTGGTCCCAAAAGAGCAACAATTTCACCTGGGTTCAAATGTATGCTCACGTCACGAATTACTAAACGTTTGCGGTAGCTTTTTCTTAAAGATATTATTCCTAAGCCGCCTTGGCCCTCAGATACTTCAAAAGAGTGTTGCACCATTAATTTGATCCAGTTGACAGTATCGTTTTCACCTGACCCTCCACAGTTGCAGCGCCTGTGTTCAAATCAATCTGCAAAGATTTGGCCGACATTAAAATTTTTCCTTGGCTAAAAAGTACATTTCCGCTCATCATTAAGGTACGGTTTTTCAGAGAGTATTCAACAGAATCGGATTCGGCACTTTCGTCAGCAGTAGCAACCGTCACACCACCGCTAGCACTCAATTTATCTATTTCTCCCGTCTCTAAATATGTCACTACAACGAGGTTGGCGGCGATCCGGATATCGCCTTGGCCAATTATTACATTTCCCTCAAATTGAGCAGATCCATTTTCTTGGCTTATTGTTAGCTTGTCTGCTGTCATTTCTACGGGAGCGTCTGAATCTGGGTCAAAACCACCTAATAGTAGGCTTGTTTGTGCAACGCCCTGCATTGCAAAAAGGAATGTAGAAATAATAGTTGTACCTATAAAAATAGTTCTTCGCACACTTTACCTCGATTGGTTTGCTTTTGGGTTATATAACATCCTAACCCGATTTGTGAAAAGAATTTGCTGATCGCCAGCAATCATTTTTAAGACCATATTACCCGACTCTATGGTCCCGAGAGAGAAGACGCCCTTGAAAGGTCCGTTTGTGCTTGCATAGCTGTCATTGAAATCGATATCGAGTGTTTCAGTTGTGATCCAAAAGTTTAGTTTCGAAGCTAAGCGGACACCCTTTGATATTTTAGCGCTCTTAGTTCCTGCGTTCATTACACCTAAGCCGGCTGTTATCTCTGCAGTGTTACCCTGCGGTGTTTTGAATTCCACCCTTAGCTCTGAAACATCCAAAATACTTGGCTGGCTGGCATTTGGGGTGGCATAAGCTGCTGAGAGTGCAAATTCAATTCCACTTTCACTTATGCCAGTAAAATATGGTTTCGTTATGCGTTGCTCGCGAATAATGTCTTCTACATTTAACTCGGCATAAGGCAGCGATTGTGTCACATCAACTTTTCCAGAAAAAAGAAAAATAGTTGAGAGCATGCCGAGAGCAGCAATGGGGAGCAGTGTTTTTATCCACGCGATAAAAAAAGAATAGCTATCGTCAAACAAAAATTTCATTAGCCTTGTGTCTAAAATTAATTTTAAGAGTGAGAAAAAATGTCGGTGTCTGGCCAGCCCTGAATGTCTAGCGTCGCCCTTATTGGTAAAAAGTCAAAACAGGACTGTGCCACTCCCATTCGGTCTTCACGTTCAAGCTTTTGGGTCAGTATATCGCGCAGTTTGTGTAAATATAAAACATCTGATGCCGCATATTCAATTTGAGCCTTGGACAGTATTTTGGATCCCCAGTCAGAGGATTGCTGTTGCTTGGATATGTCTATTGCTAGAAGTTCTTGTAGCAAGTTTTTTAATCCATGTTTGTCTGTATATGTGCGAATTAAGCGACTTGCTATTTTGGTGCAATATACATTGGTGGTCAGTACCCCAAATGTTTTAAATAACGCAGCGATGTCAAAACGGCCAAAGTGAAAAATTTTAAGTATTTTCTGGTCTTCTAAAACTTTACATAAATTGGGTGCTTCAACCTGACCTTGCGAAATTTGAACTAAATGCGCGTGTCCATCTCCCGCTGATAGCTGGATAACGCAAAGTCTATCCCGGTTTGGGTTTAAACCCATAGTTTCGCAATCTACTGCAATAACCGACCCTAGAATTAGATTGTCTGGTAGGTCGCCTTGGTAAACTTTATTAGTCATGTCTTGCCCTTTTGAGTGTTTGCAGTGTGCGTGCCTTCCCAGTGCTTTAGTGTCAACAATATGTTTTGATGATCCCTTGATATAAGCATTATACCACTTTAATGCAAAACCTTCTAAAATTTATTTATTTTCAAATAAATAAATTGGATCTACGGTTCGAAAGAGGAACTCAATCATGCATGGTGTAAAAAAAACGATTGTAAACAGCTGGAATGAGTGGGATCCGCTTCGACATGTGATTGTTGGTCGAGCTGATAACTGCCATATTCCACCTGAGGAGCCTGCGCTGGAAGCAAAAGTTCCAGAAGATAGTGATATGCGCGGGCAGTGGGGCCGTAGGCCGCAAGAGACTATTGATCGGGCTAACGAACTTCTTAATAATTTTGCGACCCAGCTACAAAGCCTTGGGGTGCGCGTAGATCGCCCAACATCTATTGACCATTCACAATCGGTAATTACACCAGACTTTCAAACTGAAAGTCAGTTTGGATGTATGCCGCCACGAGATGTGCTGCTAACGGTTGGGTCTGAAATCTTAGAAGCTACCATGTCCTATCGTTGCCGTTGGTTTGAGTATCTGAATTACCGTCCGCTACTTCAAAAATATTGGGAAGAGGATCCCAATTTTCGTCATGAAGCCGCTCCAAAGCCCCGATTAACTGACGCTGATTATCACCCTGATTACTTGTCAAAGAAAATTGGTGTTGAAAAACGTTTAAAATGGGCCGCTGAGAAATTTTTTGTTACCACTGAGGAAGAACCATTATTTGATGCCGCAGATGTATTGAGATTTGGTAAGGACTTGGTTGTGCAGCATGGCTTTACGACAAATATGAAAGGAATTGATTGGCTGGCCCGACACTTTCCGGATCATCGGGTGCATGCTGTGAACTTTCCAGGTGATCCATACCCAATTCATATTGACGCCACTTTTACACCGCTGCGACCAGGATTGATTCTGAATAACCCTCAGCGCCGCCTACCTGAATTGCAGCGAGAAATGTTTGAGAAAAATGGTTGGGAAATTGTTGATTCTGCGCAGCCGGCGCATAACGCACCGCCACCACTTTGCTATTCATCCACTTGGCTAAGCATGAATGTTTTAGTTTTAGA
>JAFMEA010000015.1 GCA_017856985.1 Planktomarina sp. | reverse complement strand
ACGATGTCGGATAGGGTCGCCGTGTTTGACGATGGTAGAATTCAACAACTTGCTCCACCTGACGAGCTGTACGAGTCACCTCAAAATAGTTTTGTTGCGCAGTTTATTGGTGAAAATAATACCTTAGAAGGTGTCGTTAAAGAGATCGTAAACGGCGTTGCTTTAGTGCAGCTTGATGATGGCAAACTTATAGACTGTAATCCAATCAATGTATCAAAACCTGGTGAGCGCACCCGAGTTTCAATTCGACCAGAGCGTGTCGAATTTAATAAGGACCGGCTGCAAAAAGGTGCTCATACGTTGAAAGCAGAAGTACTTGAGTTTATTTACATGGGTGATATCTTTCGTACACGTCTCAGAGTTGCTGGGAATGACGAGTTTATTGTTAAAACTCGAAACGCACCTGACCAAGTTCGGCTCGAACCCGGTGCACAAATTGATATTGGCTGGCTGCCCTCAGATTGTCGGGCACTGGACGCATAAATACTTTAATTGATATTGTGGACCGCCAGGTACGCAATAAAAAAAGAATTTGCTGATTTACCCGTTAAGCAAATTCTATCATTGAAAAACGGGTTGCATGGGAGAATGCAATGTTATCAAGAAAAACTATTTTAGCGACAGCAGCACTTTCGTTGGTTGCGGGATCCGCGTTTGCGGGTGGCCACATGTCCAGCGAAATGACCATTGTGTCATGGGGTGGTGCGTACTCTAAATCACAACTAAAAGCCTATCACGAGCCCTATTCGGCGATCACAGGCGTCACTATTTTGAATGATGAAAGTTCGGGAACCGCGACTGCTAAATTGCGCGCGATGAACGAAGCAAACAACATCACATGGGATGTTGTTGACGTTGAAGCAGGTCCTGCGATGCAGCTTTGTGACGAAGGCCTGGCTATGGTAATTGACCCAGACACTATGTTGGCGCGTGCGCCGAATGATGTATCTGCGGCTGATGATTTTGGCGATATGCTTGTGAGTGAATGCTTTATTCCACAAATCGTTTATTCGACTACTTTTGGGTACCGCACGGACCTAGTTGGATCAACAGCTCCCACAAGTGTTTGTGATGTGTTTGACATCGCAGCATATCCTGGAAAGCGATCTTTGTTTAGCTACCCAATCAACAACATGGAGTGGGCGTTACTTTGTGACGGCGTAGCAAAAGCTGATATTTATGATGTTTTGGAAACGTCAGACGGTCAAGATCGTGCCTTTGCAAAGCTTGATACAATTAGGGATCACGTAATCTGGGTGGATGCTGGATCAACTACTCCACAGCTTTTGGCTGATGGTGAAGTGATTATGGGCGCGACTTATAACGGTCGTCTTTTTGCGCTAATTGAAGAGCAAAAGCAGCCAGTTGCCATGATTTGGGACGGTCAGGTTATGGATCTTGATGGTTGGATAATTCCAGCGGGCCTTAGCCCAGAACGTCAGGCTCGTGCACTTGACTATATCATGTTCGCTACTGACACTACTCGTTTGGCAGATCAGTCAAAGTGGATTCCATACGGTCCAGCTCGTAAATCATCTGCGCCGTTGGTTGGCAAGCATGCTGAGTTAGGCATCGACATGGCGCCTCACATGCCAACAAATCCAGTAAACCTGGAGCGTGCGTTCCTAATGAATTACAGCTTCTGGGCTGATTATCGTGATGATTTTGACGCTAAGTTTCAGGCTTGGTTAGCAAAATAAGCTTTACTACATGGAGGGGCGGTTTAAGCCCCTCTTTTTTTTCTTTTATACATTTTAAAAAAATTACAATCAGACAGGCTAATTATGAGTGTTAACCCCATTACAGCACCCCTTCTTGCCGCTGATGGCACACCCCTGAAAAAAAGTTTAGGCCGAGCCCTACGAAGGCAGAAAATTCGTGCGCTGATGCTAATTGCGCCACTTTTGCTTTTTGTATTTGTCGCGTTTGTTATGCCGATAGTATCAATGCTGTTTAGATCAGTCGAAAATGACATTGTTGCTAATACTCTTCCCCAGACGGTATTAGAATTAAAGTCTTGGAACGCAGAGCTGGGTGAGCTTCCACCTGAAATAGTCTATGCTGCTATAGCATCTGACATTAAAATAGCCGCCAAGGCAAAAAAGCATACTAAAGTCGGCTTGAGACTAAATTATGAACAATCTGGTGCTTCATCTCTATTTAAGAAGACTGCCCGTCAGGTAAAGAAATGGGATCTTGATGCTGACGCCCCTTTCAAAGAAAAATTGATCAAAGTCCATAAAAGTTGGGGCCAAATTGAAATATGGCAAACTTTAAAGGTACACAGCTCAAATTATACCAGTGGATATTTTTTGAATGCAATTGATATGCGCAAGACAGTCTCGGGCCCAGAGTTTCAACCTGAAGAAAAACAAGTATTAATACTGTTGTTCAAGCGTACGCTTATTATGTCACTCATAATAATGGGGGCCTGTATTTTCTTGGGCTATCCTGTGGCCTGGTTGTTGGCCAACCTACCGGCCCGACAGTCTAACCTTTTGATGATCTTGGTTCTGCTGCCATTCTGGACGTCTCTTTTGGTACGTACATCCGCTTGGAAAGTTATGCTGCAACAACAAGGTGTAATTAATGATTTGTTGGTTCAAATTGGGCTGGTAGCCGACAGCGCCCGACTTGTGATGATCAATAATGAAACGGGGACCATTGTGGCAATGACGCACATACTGTTACCCTTTATGATATTGCCAATGTACTCAGTAATGCAAACCATACCGCCTACGTATTTACGGGCTGCTAAATCACTTGGGGCAACTAACTGGACTGCATTTTGGCGGGTTTACTTTCCTCAAACTGTTCCTGGAATTGGAGCAGGCTCTATATTGGTATTTATTTTGGCTATTGGTTACTACATCACACCGGAAATTGTTGGTGGATCGAAGGGTGTGTTTATTTCAAACCGGATTGCCTATTCAATTCTGAAATCTTTGAATTGGGGGCTTGGTGCTGCTCTTGCATCAATACTATTGTTTGCAGTTCTTATACTATATTGGACTTATGACAAAATTGTTGGCATCGATAACGTGAAATTGGGGGGATGATATCATGGCTATAATGACTGTAATTTCGCGCAAACCTCTCTCTTTTGTCCTTCCATCGATGGGCCTTTTGGGCGCTTTATTTGGAATTTTAATGGGCATGTCCATGGGTAATGCGGGACTTGGCATCATGATAGGTGCCGCTGTATCTGTCGGGCTTTCGTATGTTACAATTTTGAGTGCTGCAAAAGAAAAAATGATGCGCTGGAGCTTGTTTTTTCTATCACTTATTTCTGGATATTACGCTTTTGGTCCCGCTGGGATGATTGCTGGTGGGCTTTGGGGCTGGTTTTATGGATGGTTTGTATTTTGGTTGTTTGAGGGCCGATATCGAGCTCGCTTACACTCTTATTTGACATCGGGTCAAGTGCTCTGGCACTTTACCTTTCGACTAATATGTGGGGCTGTGTTTGCATATTTAATTATGCCGATTATTGTAGTTATGCCACTGTCGTTCAATGCCCAAAATTATTTTACTTTTACCCCTGAAATGCTTCAGTTTGATCCGGCTGGATATTCATTGAAGCATTATATGGACTTCTTTTACAATAATGAGTGGCAACGTTCGTTTAAGAACTCTCTAATTATAGCGCCTATTGCAACAGTGATTTCGGTGACCTTGGGAACGTTGGCGGCTATCGGACTGAGCCAAAGCCACGTTCCGTTCAAGCGACTGATAACGGCTTTACTAATATCACCGATGATCGTGCCGTTAATAATTTCTGCAACCGGTATGTTCTTCTTTTATGCAACAGTTGGAAATTTTTTAGAAAACAGCCTTGGGATTGACAAAAATTTGGTTGGCTATGTCAAAGTAATTCTAGCACACAGCGTGCTGGGTATTCCGTTTGTCATTATTACGGTTACGGCAACACTCGTTGGCTTTGACAATTCTTTAACCAGAGCATCAGCAAATATGGGTGCTGGTCCGGTTAAAACTTTTTTTAAGGTCCAAATGCCATTAATTATGCCTGGTGTTGTGGCGGGTGGCTTGTTTGCATTCATCACTTCATTTGATGAGGTCGTAGTAATAATGTTTGTTGGTTCGTCCAAACAAAAGACATTACCGTGGCAAATGTTCATTGGATTAAAGGAACAAATTAGCCCGACTATTCTTGCTGTTGCAACTATTCTTGTGTGTATGTCAATTGCGTTACTTGTAACACTCGAGTTGTTGCGCCGCCGCTCTGAACGTCTGCGTGGATTGAGCCCTTCATAAACTTTACCCACTTCTATTTTTTCTGAGAGGTTTAAGAAATGCGGCGCAATAATGGACATGTTTCTGAATTTGCGACGCCAGGTAACTCACGTATTCGGGCTAACACGCCATCGAAATTATATAAACTAGTAGTTTCCAATTGTATTACTATGTCCCAAACTCCGCACGTTCGATGCAATGAGTTAATTTCTGGCATGCGTTGTAAGGCTTTCTGAACTGAATTTGCTGTATTGCCACGTACTTCAATCATCATAACCGCTCGCACCATCTCGTCAGTTTCTATTGAGTTCAATTCGGTTGTGAAGCGTTTGATGGTGCGGCTTTCGATTAATTGGGTTAAACGACTCTGAACTGTGCCACGCGCCAAGCCCAATGCACCCGCCAGTGTTGTTATGGATGCTCTCCCATCAACCTTGAGGTGGTTTAGAATTTTACGGTCAGTTTCATCAATATTGAACATTTTGAATTTTTTTCCTTACATATTGATCAAAAGTTATACCATCTGAACAATATTTAGCCTAATTGTACAATGCCATACATGCCATCTTTTAAAAGTGGGTAATGGGGAGGCGTCATGAACAATCACTGTACCATATTGGGATTACCATTGCAGGCCGGCACTGGCCGTGGTGGCTGTCTTATGGGGCCTGATGCTTTTCGTACCGCTGGCCTTGGGGATGCGATAATGAGCCAAGGCTTAGGACTGACTGACGTAGGAAATTTACCATTTCCAAGCAAGATTTTGGATATCGATGGGCCTAAACATCTTAAGAAACTTTCAGAAATTGTGGCTTGGACACGTGATATCCAGAAACAGGCAACCGTATTGTCGATGGCTGAAACACTTCCAATTTTTATTGGAGGTGACCACTCAATGGCAGCGGGGACGCTGACCGGAGTGGCGCTTGCCGCTCAGTCCAAGGGAAGGCCGCAATTTGTGCTTTGGCTTGATGCGCATCCTGACATGAATACTTTGACCAGCACAACAAGTGGACACTTGCATGGCACACCCATGGCTTATGCTTTGGGCATGCCAAGCTTCGAGGGTATTTTTCCACCAGTTCTAGCGCCCTTGGATCCAGCAAATGTTTGCATGATTGGTTTGCGATCTGTTGATGAACCTGAGCACCAACTTATCTCCGAGTTGGGAATAGATGTTTATGATATGCGGCGTATTGATGAAGTTGGAGTTGCTAAACCAGTTTCTGATTTTCTTGACCGGGTTTCTGCAGTCAATGGCTTGCTACATGTTAGTTTTGATGTCGACTTCCTTGACCCTGAAATTGCTCCGGCAGTAGGTACAACAGTTCCTGGTGGGGCCACTTTCCGTGAGGCCCATTTAATTATGGAAATGGTACACGACAGTGGGCTAGCTTCATCACTTGAATTAACAGAGCTTAACCCATTTCTTGATATTCGAGGTAAAACAGCTACCCTTATGTGTGATCTAACCGCATCATTACTGGGAAGAAAAGTTCTTGATCGTCGTACTAGGGGCTTTTGATATGGGTAATCACTTACCATCCTCTCTTGCCATGGTCCCGTTTGTATCGGTCGATAATATGATGCGTTTGGTGAATACTATTGGCGCACCAAAAATGATGTCTGAAATCTGTGATTATATCGAAGCTGATTTTAAACGCTGGCCTGAATTTGATAAAACACCTCGCGTTGCAGCTCATTCAGAGGAGGGTGTCATAGAATTGATGCCAACTTCGGATGGAGAGTATTATGGCTTCAAATATGTAAATGGACATCCTGCCAATATGGCGCGTGGTTTTCAAACGGTGACGGCCTTTGGAGTATTGGCCAAAGTTGTGAATGGTTATCCAGTACTATTCTCTGAGATGACTATCCTGACTGCACTTCGTACGGCTGCCACAAGCGCATTGGCTGCCAAATATTTGGCGCCTAAAGGTTCAAGGGTCATGGGAATGATTGGAAATGGGGCTCAATGTGAGTTTCAGGCGCTGGCTTTCAACGAAATAATTGGAATTGATACGATACGCCTTTATGATATAGACATACAAGCAACAGAAAAGGCTGCAAAAAATCTACGAAACACTGGATTGAATATTGTCGTATGCAACAATGCGGAAGAAGCAATAACTGGTGTTGATATTATCACCACATGCACTGCGGACAAACAAAATGCTACTGTTTTAAGTGACAATATGGTTGGTTCTGGCGTACATATTAATGCCATTGGTGGTGATTGCCCCGGTAAGACTGAATTGCATCGAGACATCCTACTACGCTCGGATATTTTTGTAGAATACCCACCGCAAACTCGCATTGAAGGAGAAATCCAAGTACTGGAGGCAGACTTTCCTGTAACAGAACTTTGGAGGGTAATAGAAGGTCAAGCAGTAGGGCGGAAGTCTAGGGATCAGATTACCCTGTTTGATAGTGTGGGTTTTGCTACTGAAGATTTCTCAGCTTTGCGCTACATCCATCACCAACTTCAAACAATTGGTCATTACGTTGATCTTGATTTGCTGGCAGATCCCGATGATCCACGCGACCTTTTTGGGATGCTTGATCGCGCAAAAACTACAAATTAATGAAAGATCTCAGACAAAATATACAACAGAATTGCTATTTAGCCGATGAGAGTGTGCTAAGATCTATGGTGGCTTGGGCTCCAAGTGGCCCGTCTTGTAAAGCGATTGCTGTGCAAGCATCCATAATGGTTGAGAACCTGAGGAATGAAGCCGCACCTTCAATGATGGAGCTGTTTTTGGGAGAATATGGTCTTTCCTCTGAGGAAGGTGTGGCGCTGATGTGTCTAGCTGAGGCGCTTTTAAGGGTGCCTGACTCCACTACCATGGATGCGCTGATCGAAGATAAAATTGCCCCTTCGGAATGGGGTAAACACTTGGGAGAAAGCCATTCAAATTTGATCAATGCATCCACATGGGCCTTGTTTGTTACTGGCCGGGTTCTTGACACGCCTGATAGTGGCTTGGCTGGTGTGTTGCGTAGTGCAATTAAACGAATAGGTGAGCCTGTAATCCGCCAAGCTGTGGCGCGGGTAATGCGCGAGATGGGACAACAGTTTGTACTGGGGCAATCCATTCAGAAAGCCATTGTAAAGGCAAAAAAGTACGAAGCTAGAGGCTACAACTATAGCTATGACATGCTGGGCGAAGCCGCAATGAGTGACGGGGATGCGCAGTGTTACCATAAAGCGTATGTAGATGCGATTTCGGCGATAGCTAAAGCTGCAATAAGTGATGATATCCAAAAAAATCCTGGTATCTCGGTTAAACTATCGGCCCTTCACCCTAGATATGACATGTTACATCGTAAGCAGGTTATGGAAGACTTGGTGCCCCGAATACTTGAACTGGCACTTTTAGCAAAATCTGCTGGAATTGGTCTTAATATTGATGCTGAGGAGGCAGCGCGTCTGGACTTGTCTCTCGACGTTATTGAGGCTTTGCTGTCTGAGCCTGAGTTGTCAGCTTGGGATGGGTTTGGCGTGGTGGTTCAGGCCTATGGCAAACGTGCCTCTCTTGTAATTGACTGGCTATATCAGCTCGCCCAAAAACTTGATCGCCGGATTATGGTCCGACTGGTAAAAGGAGCTTATTGGGATACAGAAATTAAATTGGCGCAGGTGGACAACTTACCTGGCTTTCCAGTTTTTGGAGCTAAACAAAATACTGATATAAGTTATATTTGTTGTGCTGCAAAACTATTAGAAATGGGTGACCGCATCTATCCGCAATTTGCTACCCATAATGCACATACGATTGCCGCTGTGCTGCATTTGGCAAAGTTGCAAAATATGTGGGACTTTGAATTTCAAAGGCTCCATGGCATGGGTGAGGCTTTACATGCCCAGGTAGTAAAATCGTACGGTACTCGGTGCCGAATTTATGCGCCAGTTGGTCACCATAAAGACCTTCTCGCCTATCTGGTGCGCAGGCTTTTAGAGAATGGTGCGAACTCATCCTTTGTAAATCAAATCTTTGACGGTGATGTACCTTCGGATCTTGTCGCGGGCGATCCATTTGAAAAAATGGGACATGTGGGCCCCAACATTTCGTTGCCTGAGGCATTATTTGCACCAGATAGACTAAACTCTTCTGGTTATGATTTAGCAGATCCTCGAGTGTTAAGTTATTTACAAGCCGGACGCGTTCTCGTTGGTGAGTGGAACTTTGGGAGCCAAGGAACAGTAGAAACAGTGATTAATCCCGCTAATGGGCAGGAGATTGGAAAGGTACGCTTTCTGTCCCGTCTTGAGGCGCAGCAAAAAGTTGAAAAGGCTAGACCTTGGGCGCAACCTACAAAAGTACGATCAGAAACTCTACGTAAAGTCGCAGATATTTATGAAAAAAACGCGCAAGAGTTGTTTGCCCTACTCACGCGTGAAGCTGGTAAAACTTTACCAGATTGTATTGGTGAATTACGCGAGGCGGTTGATTTTTTGAGGTACTACGCCGCGCAGGCTGAAAAGGATAGCCTGACGGCTTCGGGGATATTTACATGTATCAGCCCTTGGAACTTCCCATTAGCAATCTTTACTGGACAAATTGCGGCGGCCCTGGCGGTGGGCAATGGCGTGTTGGCAAAGCCTGCAGAAAGTACCAGTATGATTGCGCATTTCGCCATTAATTTAATGTATCAAGCTGGAGTACCCAAAAACAGCCTCCAAATTGTAACAGGGATTGGAGCTGATGTAGGTCTACCGCTATGCAGCGATCCAAAAATTTCAGGTGTATGTTTCACAGGGTCTACCGTCACGGCTAATACTATTAACCAAATAATAGCAAAAAAATTGCCTGCGCATGTGCCCTTCATAGCTGAGACTGGCGGATTAAACGCAATGATTGTCGATAGTACGGCTTTGCTAGAGCAGGCTGTAAGTGACGTGATTTCCAGTGCTTTTCAATCTGCAGGCCAACGTTGTTCGGCCTTACGTATGCTTTATGTACAAGAAGATATTGCGTCGAACTTCACAAAAATGCTGTATGGCGCCATGGAATCCTTGGTCGTGGGGGATCCATCCACAATTGATTGTGACGTAGGCCCGGTAATTGACAAAGCTGCTCAGAACAAGATCTTAGATTATATAGCGCGAGGGCGGGTACTGTTTCAAACATCAGCACCACAGATTGGAACCTATGTGGCGCCAACGGTTCTTGGTGTCGATGGAATTGGTGACCTTGAGGATGAAATTTTTGGACCAGTATTGCATTTAGGAATATTTAAAGCAGGTGATATGGATGCAGTTATTCGTTCCATTAATGCTACAGGATACGGCCTAACTTTTGGATTTCACAGCAGAATTGATGCACGAGTTCAGAAAATTATATCGCAGGTTGATGTTGGAAATCTCTATATAAACAGAAACCAAATTGGAGCAGTGGTTGGAGCTCAACCTTTTGGTGGGCATGGATTGAGTGGGACAGGGCCAAAAGCTGGTGGTCCGCGCTATTTGCATCGGTTTGCGTCCCAATCAAGACTTGGTACTAATGGTATTTTTCCAAAGAAAATGAACTCTATTGAGCTTGAGGCCGCATTCAGGGAAACGTCGCAGGGGCTATCAGTGGATGCGACCAATCTTCCCGGACCAACTGGCGAGTCCAATCTCTATACTTTGAAGCCAAGGGGACGAGTTTTGTGTATGGGGGCAGGGGCTAATGATTTAGCGCGGCGGGCCAAAGTCCTAGGATGTAATTCAGTAGCAGCAACTTTGAATTTTGCGGATTTGCGTACGATCTTAGACTTAGAGGCTGTAGTTTATGCGGGTCCTGACGGAGCCAAATTACGAATGGAATTAAGCGAGCGTTCCGGTCCTATAGTACCTTTATTAATGGATGAAAGTTTTGAAATGTGGATTATGCGTGAACAATCTATTTGCATAGATACCACCGCTGCAGGTGGCAATACCACTCTCTTAGCCAATAAAAGCTGACAATTAATTATGAGTAGAAGAAAACAGCCGTCCAGGGCCAACCATGGCGTCTGATACTCCGCTCAGCTTTCCTAAGTGCCAGGCTAATGCTAAATTACTCGAGATTACTGGGAGGTTAGTACTCGCCTCTAATGGTTCTATTAGATCTAACGTCCGAAGATTAGTACAACTTAGGAATATACCGTCAACATTTCCTGATCTGCACAGCTGTTGAGCAGCCTCAATGACTGATTGGCTTGATATGCGAACAACCTTTGCTTCCTCTGCTTCAGCAAATGTTCCAAATTCGGGGCTTTCTACACCATTTTTGGCTAAAACTTTGCGAAGGTTTGCACTAACGCTTTCGATATATGGGGATAGGAATGCTAAGCGTTTCAATCTGAGCTGTTTACAGGCTGCAATCAGTGCAGAAACTGGCTCGCTGACGTGGGCGGTCTTGGTGCCTTCTGACACTAGTCTATGAATTTCATCCACGCCAATCTGCGCTGTCCCAGATGTGCAGCCGTAACCTACAGCCTCAAAATTTATTGTCTCTGGAAGCAAGCTGGCAGATGCCGTTATGTGGTCTGCCATAGACTGTAATGTGGCTTTGTTCACTTCCTGGCTACTTGGCACACGGGTAAAAAATAAATCAGCATCTCCACGCAATGCAATCATATCGCGCTCAATCGTCTCATCTGACTGTAAAACAATCACCGCAATGCGGGTTGGCTCTATTTCAACTAGTGTGTAGGGAAATATGCTCATCGCGCAAGACGCGGTATTTTGCCTGTTACTGGTGCACTGAGCCATTCAGCGCCGTCTTCACGAATAACAATATTTTCTTCTGCAACAAGCATAGTGCCAGGGAGTACCTCAATGCCTGGTTCAAGTGTAAGCACCATTCCTGATATTAAAGGTGTATGATCTGTGGGTATTAAGCTAGGCCATTCGGTTAAATTCATGCCCAGCCCATGGCCATATCTGCCTGCTTCTAATCCACCAGCGCCGCCAGAGACTATTTTATCCATGGCGTAAAATAAATCTGCCGCTGTGTTGCCAGGACAGGCAACGTCAAAGGCCGCTTGAGTTGCTTGGGTTAATTTAGCATGAGCCGCATCCACTTCGGCTGGTACAGACCCAACGGCAAAATTTCGATCATAATCACAAAAGTAGCCATCGAAAACCAGACCGGTATCCAACATTAAAACGTCGCCAGGGCTAAGTGGACGAGCGTCAGCAGGTGAAATAATATCTTGATACCCATTCGGAGCCGCAGCACCTGCTAAATAGGGTACTCGGTCGGCTCCTTCTTCAAGACAAAGCCTCTGAAAATTACGAAAAACTTGTTCAAGGGGAGTGCCGGACTTGGCTATTTCTGGTACACGGGCAAAAGCACGACCGGCTATATCGCAGGCGGTTTGAATTTTACTAATCTCGGCATCAGATTTTATTAAACGTAATTTTTGTATTATTCCAGCATCGGAGCCGATGGGGCATTCCAGCTTGGCATTGAGGCGGGCAAAGTCTGTCAGTGGCATCCGCAGCTGCGATTGAATCCCACTCGGCATCCCAATATTTGAACCTATGCCACGCAAAGTCTCTGCCAAAAGGCTTACGCCATCGTCTGTCAAGTTTGGAGCCCGCCACGTACGTATATCATCAATCCAAGTGTTTGCCATTAAGACCTCACCTATTGAGGGAATGACTGCAATAGGATCTCTGGTGACGGGAACTACTAAAAACCAAGGGCGACAGGGGCTTTCCAAAAATTGGGTAAGAAAACCTGTAAAATAGCGAATTTCTGGCTCTGTTGTCAGTAAAATTGCATCTAGGTTGTGGTAATTCATCTCAACCTGAGCTCGCCTTACTCGCATCTGAAACTCTGATTTATCAAAGCCCCGCTTCACTATTCTGGACCCTCAGACATGATTAACATTACGTGTGAATTTTTATCTAAGCCCAAAGTTTTGCGATGCTGTGCCGATGATATGAGACCCGCAAGTCCACTAGCACCTGAGGAGGTACTAACCATATTGTGAAGCGCGGCATAAGTTGCACTAGCATCACCTTCATCTTCACTAATCAGGGCAAAGAAATTGGCATCTCTTGCTAGACCTTTTAGTGCAATTAGGGAAGCTTCTTGGCAATCAAGGCGACCCATACTACTTCCAGATCCCTTCGCAAAAACAAAGTCTCCTGCCTGAATGCAACTATGCAATGCAGGCGCATTAGAAGGTTCTACGACAATAATTATAACATCCTGCCCCCAGATTTTTCGCACCATCGCGGCCGTTGCCCCAGCTAAGCCACCAACACCTGCCTGTAAAAATATATGGGTGGGAGTGCTTATTTGTGCGCTCGCTTCATCCATTAGGGCCGTGTAACCCTCCATGAGACGATAACTGGTCTTATAATACTCTGGCCAAGAGGTGTCAGACAGCAGTACCCAACCGTTATCCTCTGCAGCCTGCTTGGCCGCTTCCATGCTTTCTTCATAAACTTGACCGGCGCGGACAACTTTAGCACCTTCGGCCATAAGCCTTATAACAAAAGCTTCGGGTACTGTGTTTGAGATATAAACAACTGAATTTGCGCCAAAGGCCTTGGCGCCGGCAGCAACGCTCAATCCATGGTTGCCGGCGCTTGATGTTACGTAGGTTTTACCAACTTGGTTCTCACCCTCGATCATTGCCCTATATGCAATTACATAGGCGGCGCCCAACGCTTTAAAGCTTCCCAAACCCATACGCTGGCGTTCATCTTTTATACTAATCTTTCCAACAAACTGCTCACGGGCCATTTGTTCAGCGTTTACTAGTGGAGTTACAGCTGAGCTTGGGCATCTGGATAGTAATTCCTTTACCTGAGTTGAGTTGGTAGAAGGAAAAGGAATGTCCCGCAATATCGCAGTATCTATTCCCTCATGACGGTGCCGATTGTGTATAATATCCATTCGATAACCAAAACCCAAAGTTAATTGAAGAGCAAGTACAGAAACGACATATAAGTTGAAGAATGGACAGCTTTCTCTAGAGCCCTAAAGTCAAGTAAATACAATTCGAAAACCTGTATGACCGGTCGAACTATCTGGTGAATTTCCAGTACGCGCTGCTATCCGGTATCGGGAACAGTAGGAGGCATGACACAAATAACTACCACCCTTAATAACTCGGTATCCCCGCATAGCATTGGCTTGCGTTTTAGCTTCTTTCGATAGGGACTTAACTCGGAATGGATCTGCGGACCAATCCCATATATTGCCAGACATTCCATAAAGGCCGTATCCGTTGGGTGCAAAAGATAGGGCTGGGCTTATAAATGCGTAACCATCTCTGGCTGTGTTGAAATCTGGAAATCGACCTTGCCAAATATTACAGGGTAGGTGAGTGCTGTCATCTGGGTCAGTATTACCCCATGGATAGGTCACATCTCCCAATCCCCCACGTGCGGCGTGCTCCCATTCTGCTTCAGTTGGCAATCTGCCGCCAGCCCACTTACAATATGCCTTCGCATCATTCCAGGAAAGGTGTACGGCTGGATGTTCAGGATCGCATTTGGGCCCTTCACTGCCTGTTGGCCAATCCCATGTGGCACTATCTAACCTTCTCCACCACTGAGCACCCTGAGATCCTTGATTAGTTTGGACGGCTTTGGGGACTTGTGAGTAGAATACGAAAGACCATCCAAAAACTTCGGCTTCGGTGACATAGCCTGTTTGGGAAATAAACTTTGCGAATTCACTATTTTTTACGGGTGTTTGACCCATTTTAAATGGCTTAATCTTAGTTTTACGGAGTGGCGCCTCACCGTCAAGTTTGATGATTGGGGTGTCCGTACCCATTAAACTATTGCCACCAGGTATTTCACACAGCACTCCCTCATGATGCCCGCGCTCTTCCTCAAGAAAGGGTGGGTCAACTTGGCCATCACGGGCTGGTGCGCAGCAGTTTATTTGTGACATGGTTAATTTTGAGAAGATCGGAGTGACTGTGTCAAGCCGCCATACTTAACTTGCCACAACATGATATTGTATTGGCATATGCGGTTTTGGGTCTTCACCCAAGATTTGCGCTGCGTGAACAGGCCAGTAAGGTTCCCGCAGCAGTTGTCGGCCCAAAAGTGTAATGTCGCAAGTGCCACTTTTTATCAGATTGTTGGCTTGTACTGCCTCAGTGATATAGCCGACTGCCATGGTTGTTATGCCGGTTGCAGCGCGAAGCTCTCCTGCTAAGCCAACTTGATCGGACGTGCGTTCGCCGATGCTCGCCCGCGCCTTTGGTGTTGCTCCGCCTCCAGAACAGTCAATCATATCCACGCCTACATCTTTAAGCCATTTTGCAATTTGTATATTTTCTTCGATACCGTTACCACCTTCAATCCAGTCATGAATGGAAATACGGGTCGCTAAGGGTAGATTTTCGGGCCAAACCTCACGAACAGCTTCAGCAGTTTCCAATAAAAACCGAGCTCTGCTACGTAAATCGCCACCATAGGCATCACTGCGAGTATTAACTAATGGAGTAAGAAACGAGTGCTGCAGGTATCCATGTGCTGCATGCAGTTCAAGGATTTTATATCCTGCTTCCAATGCACGTTTAGCTGTTGCGACGAATTTTGCTTTCATTGCTTCAATATCTGTAATGCTCATTTCATTTGGAGCTTTCCAAAGCCGCGTTCCATCAGCATCGAAAGGTTCACTGCTTGGTCCAACTGTGGGCCAGCCTAGTGGATCATCATCGGGTATATGGGCGCCACCGTTCCACGGCACATGGGCGCTACCCTTACGGCCCGCATGTCCTATCTGAATGGCAGGCACAGCTCCCAAACTCTCAATAAATGCATTAATTGGCGCGACTGCCTGCATTTGCACCTCATTCCAAAGTCCAGTACAGCCTGGACTTATTCGTCCATCAGGTGAAACTGCGGTAGCTTCACAAATTATTAAAGCCGCTCCACCCATAGCCCGTGCACCCAAGTGATTTCGATGCCAGTCATTCATTACACCATCAACAGCCGAATATTGACACATTGGGGCCATCCCAATCCTATTTTTAAGATTAATATCTTTGATCTTTAGTGGTGTAAAAAGTGCATTCATTACTTCAACTTTCTATCGTACTTTTATCCATAAACATTTGATTTTTTTGGATAGGAGTAATTTTAAATTTCTTTTTTATCCTGCACGATATTCATACTGGCAACTCCAGAAAAACCAATTTCAACCGTAGCAAAAGGTCCCCCCTGGCACATTTGTCCTAGATCCTTAGGGTCTGCTGCATCTGACGTTGAAAGTACGAGTTCAGCAAATTGTTCAGCATTGTCTTTAGGACGGTAGCCCAAGAAGCTTGCTTTATGGTTGTCAACTGGAGCTTGGTCATTGTTTGACACCCCATAGATAATAGAAAATCCAGTAATTGGTGCGTTTATGGCGCATTGAACTAGGTGGATCAAATCATCATAAGATAACCAAGTTCCTAACGATCTTGGACTGTTGACCTGCGCGGCAGATAAAATTCTTAAATGCACACTTTCAATGTTTTTTTTCTCCCAGTAAAGGCTACCTAAATCTTCTGCAAAACACTTCGCTAAACCATAATATGTGTCAGGGCGATGTGGAACCTCGGTATCTATTTTTTGTGTCTTTGGGTACATTCCAACAGCATGAATTGAACTTGCATAGATCACACGTCTTACGCCTCTACGTGCGGCGGCCTCCCAGACATTATAAGCACCTATAATGTTTGAGTGTAGGATGGCATCCCAGGCAGCCTCATCACCAATTGCTCCAAAGTGGGCTACCATATCTGCCCCATCTAGCACCTTTTCCATTTGATCTAATGTACCAAGATCAGCCTTTATATAGGTTTCTCCTTCGTAAAGCGGACCGATATCTTCAATCCAATCAGTAGAAACTAGTTCATCACACATCTTGGTAAGTGGTTCTCGCAAGTAGGATCCGAGACGGCCTGCAGCACCAGTTAAAACAAGTTTTTTCATTATATTATTGCCTTTTCTAAGAATGGGTTGCCCTCAGGAATACGTGAATACGCAAAAGGTGTAAGGTCAATGGTGCGATAGGCGCCATAGGTTATTATCTCTGAAATTCCACGGCCCATAGCCATTGACTGTTGTAATCCATGCCCTGAGAATCCGTTTGCAAAAATGAAATTTTCAATTTCGTGGTGGGGGCCAATTACAGCATTTTGATCAAGGGTGTTAAAGGCATAATGCCCTACCCAGCTATTTATTACTTTAATGGCTTCAAATTGTGGAATGCGGGTGGCAATAATTGGCCAGATCTTATCTTGCCATATTTGATGGTCTTGGATGAAGTCATCGTACTCTATTGCCGGATCGTCATTAGGTGGACAACCAGCTAGATAATATTTCCCCTCTGAACGGACATGCACGCCGGACGGGTCTACTGTTAAAGGTAGATCACATTCCAGAGGAGTTTCCGCATCAAAGACGAAGGTAAAACGTTTGCGGGGTTCCACTGGTAGGTTAAGGCCCGCCATCCTTGCTGTCTCGACCGCTCGGGGTCCTGAACAATTCACCAACGTACCACAAAAAACCGTTTCGCCTGAATTTAATAAAATATTATTGACATGTGTGCCAGAGCAACCGATGGCCACTACTTCGTTCTCAATGTATTCCACAGCATTTTCTTGCGCTGAACGCTTCCACCAATCAAAAATGGTTCCGCCATCAAAATAACCTTCATCAATGAGGTTATGATTACCTGCCACAATATCATCCAACATATAAAACGGATAATCATCTTTGATTTGACTGGCGCTCATGTGTTTTGTACCTGCGCCCAGCTTGGCCTGTATTTCCTGACACTCTTTTAACATTGCCGCAGAATTTGTTGTGTCAGCTAGATACATATAACCAAAGGATTGGATTGGTATGTCTGGTACTCTTGGATCGTCATTAAAAAAACTTCTGAAGTTATTTATAAATTCTGCACCAAATTGACTGATTTGGATGTTTGTAGGATTAGAAAACTGTTGGCGGATGCAGGAATTGGTATGGCTGGTAGAAGCAAACTCATAGCTCATATCGCGTTCTACTACCAAAATAGAACCGCCAAAGTCTGTATTTTGAGATAGCCACCACGCGACTGAGCTGCCGTAAATCGCACCTCCCACCACAACGACATCATATTTTGTCTTTTTGGGGGTGTTTTTTACGTTTGCCAATTCAAAAAACCTCCCCGTTTCGTGCACGTTTCATCACGTCTTTTACAATATCTGGATCAAGGCCGTAGGCTTCAATTGCAGCTTGCTCGGAAATATACCCAGCCGCCAGGTCACGCCAAATTTCAGGGTTCTTTCGTTCGGACAAAGGCCCGTACCCGGCGCCGCCTGGGAAAGCCATCATAACTCGGTTACCGTGTGGCACGAATTGTTTCCCTTTCCCCTTCATCGCGGTTCCATTATCCAGGGCTATTGTTGTGGGGGCACCCATACCCCCGCCTTGCCGTCCATTAGCAGGGTGATTAAGCCGGTCAAACATTGCTTGAATATCAAACTCGTGCCCTTCTTGTGCGCCAACTTCCATAAATTGTCCCAATCCACCACGATGACGTCCGACGCCACCACTGTCTGGTCGTAGTTCTTTTCGCCAAATAATAACTGGCCCGACTTGCTCTGTTGCCTCAACAGGCATTGTCATAACGCCACTGGGAAACGCAGTTGCGTTCATTCCATCAAGTCTTGGGCGAGCTCCTGAACCTCCAGAATTAAATGTCAAAACTTCTGCTCGTCGGGCGCTGACAGGGGCTTGGGTATCGGTGCGTGGCCTTAATGAAACTTGGAAGTTGCATAGACAGCCTGCACCTTCGGCTGGCACTAGATCAGGTATTAATTGGTCTAGAGCCGCATAAACTGCATCGGGTACCATGTGGCCGATTACGTGCCGCAGCGCGACAGGTGCTGGGTGCAATGCATTAACTATAGTATTTTCTGGAGCTATTACTTCAAAGGGAGAAAGGCTGGCTGCATTGTTTGGAATATCAGGGGCGACGGCGCATTTTATCGCATAACAGGCGTACGCTTTGGTATAAACTAGTGGACAGTTTATACCTTTTTTATCGATACTTGAGGTACCATTAAAATCGCAAAGAATTTTATCTTTTTGGATGCTTAACTTGACCCTTAAGTCCACTGGATGTGAGTAGCCGTCACTGCGCATCTCACCCTGAGCTACTCCCCGGGTGAGTGAATTGATCCTTTCTAGTGTGGCCCTTTTGGAATTTGTTAAAATGAAGTCCGAAATGCCACAAATGTCATTTAAAGAAAACTCGTCCATCATCTCAAGCAAACGGCGATGACCAATTTCATTGCAGGTCGCCAAAGCATAAATATCGCCGACTAACTGATCAGGTTCACGCACGTTTCCACGAATAATTTTTATCAGTGTTTCGTCGACTTTTCCTTGGTGAATAAACTTCATAATGGGAATATAAAGACCTTCTTCATAGACGCTATTAGCGTCCGCTCCAAAGCCGCGCCCACCGATATCCACAATGTGCGCAGTACACGCAAAAAATCCAACAAACCTTTCATGATGGAAGCTTGGTGTTACGATGGTGATGTCATGGAGATGTCCGGTCCCTTCCCAGGGATCATTTGTTATATAAACATCTCCACTCGAAAAGTTTTCTGGACCAATGCGACGGATAAAATGCGCTACTGCGTCAGCCATAGCATTGACATGTCCGGGCGTGCCTGTGACCGCTTGTGCCAACATTTTTCCGTCTTTATCATAGACCCCTGCAGACAGATCTCCAGCTTCACGAACTGAAGTAGAAAACGCTGTGCGGACAAGTGCTTGGGCCTGCTCCTCCACCACTGAAATTAACCTGTTCCACATGACCTGATATTGCACATTTGAGGGTTGGGCTTTTGTTGATTTAGGACACATCTGGGCGCTCTTTTTCAGTAATATCGATTGAGCCATCATTCAAAGCCGTGGCTATGCGGGAGGCAGGCACAATAACAGTGGTTTCATCTTCAGTAATAATTGCAGGCCCTGCAATCTGGCTGCCGGGTTTCATTGTAGAACGGGGCAACTCAGCTGCCGTTGTTACTGCTTCTACAGAAGGATCAAAAAGTTCTCTGGTTTTCTCAGTGGTCAGGCTCTGCAAGGTTTGAATTTTTTGTACCGGATTTACCGTCTGAGCTGGTGTGGTTGCATTTACTGACCAAACTGTAACTTCCACATCCATTCCATCTACAACACGACCGAACAAGAGTTCATATTCTCTTTCAAATAGTGCCTGATATGTATTTACGTCAGGAGCTTTGGCTTGCGCTTTTGTTAGTTGGACTGGAATTTCCCAGCCTTGGCCAGAGTATCGCATGTATACTTTATATTTGGCTTCAATAGGGGCTAAAGCGTTACAACTTCGCACAAACGCCGTGGCTTCTGACTTCAACTCGTTAAGTATTAACTTAATTGCTTTTGCGTCAAAGTCTGAGAGACGCATGAATTGGCTGCGGTTGGCTTCGAAGCTGAAGGGAGCGTATAAAAATCCAATAGCAGACCCCACTCCGGCGCCCGTGGGAACCAACATCCTTTTGATACCAAGTTTTTCGCATAATCTGCCTGCGTGAAGTGGTGCTGCTCCACCGAAGGCGATCATTGTAAATTCACTTAAATCTTCGCCATTTTCTACGGCATGGACACGTGCAGCATTCGCCATATTTTCGTCTACCACCTCTGATAGGCCAAAGGCTGCCATTTGCGCAGTCACTTCGAGCGGGTCGCCCAAATGTAACTTTAAAGCTTTTTCACTGGCTAACGCATCCAAGCTGATACTGCCGCCTGCAAAATTTGTTGGATCTAATTTACCGAGTATTAAATCTGCATCAGTGACGGCTGGTCTTGTGCCGTGGCGTTTGAAGCAGGCAGGCCCTGGCTCAGACCCCGCACTTTCTGGGCCTACGCGGATCTGGCGCATACTATCTATCTGGGCCAGCGAACCACCACCGGCACCGATCTCAACCATATCTATTACAGGTATCGAGATTGGCATACCGGATCCTTTTTTGAATCTATATGTCCGCGCAACCTCAAAAACACGTGCAGTTTTGGGAGTTTGGTTTTTAATCAAACAAATTTTTGCGGTAGTACCACCCATGTCAAAAGACAGCACCTTATCTAACCCGTGGCGAGCGGCGATATGTGCGGCAAACACAGCGCCACCAGCAGGTCCAGATTCAATTAGCCTGACAGGAAATTCAGCCGCGTTTTCGAGGCTAATAATCCCACCACCTGAGTGCATTAAAAAAATTGGACAATTTGCATGCTCTTTGGCTAAGCGCCCTTTGAGACGACTAAGGTATGACTTCATCAAAGGCTTAATATATGCGTTGGCAATTGTGGTGTTAAAGCGTTCATACTCCCGCATTTGTGGACTTACTTGTGACGACAGCGACACCATAGCCTCAGGCATACGTTGAGCCAAAGCTTTTGCAATCATGCGTTCATGTGTATCATTTGCATAGGAGTGAAGAAGACCGACTGCGATACTTTCAAACCCTGCCGCCTTAATTTCGTTAATTAATAAATCCAATTTTTGTTGGTTGAGTGGTATGAGGACCTTCCCGTCAGCCTGCATACGTTCCTCTATCGTATAACGAAAATTGCGAGGCAGGAGCGGGTCTGGTAGAGTAAGGTTCAAATCATACTGTTCAAAACGGCTCTCCGTTCGCATTTCGATGACATCACGAAAGCCTTTGGTAGTTATTAGGGCAGTTTTTGCGCCACGCCGTTCTATTAATGCATTTGTTGCTAATGTGGTGCCATGTATAATCTGACTAATGAGTGACGGATCCACACCTGACTTTTTACAGACGTAAGACATGCCCTCAATTATCGCATTTTCTGGGGCCTTGTAAGTAGTTAATACTTTGGTGGAAATTACTACGTCGCCGTTCTCCAAGACTACGTCAGTAAATGTGCCGCCAATATCGACGCTTAGTCGAATACTAGAGTTGAGCATAAAACCCTCCAAGTTGAAAACACGATACCAAAAATAGTAAATGCATCAAGTCGTTCTAGCACTATTTCCACTCAAATTTTGTAAATAAGTAAATCTTTTTGGTTGTTGGTTTGATCGCCTATCCGTTATCAAAAACTGTGTTTGGTGAACAAGTAACTATGGAGTGTCGCGTAGTATCTTGTGTTTGTCGCTGAGCGCACTCTCTGCTCTGCAGTGTTTGGATTACAGCGGTTGATAATAGCAGTTCAGGAGCAAAAGATGTTTCAGGTTTTTCCAACGGCACGTTTGAGGCCGTCCCCGTTTTTTAATTCGGTTATGGCTGAGGGTTGCACTAGCGCATCCATTTACAACCGGATGATTTTGCCTGCCAGCTTTGGTGACAAGGAAAAAGAGTATTGGGATCTCATAAATGGAGTTGTTATGTGGGACGTTGGCGTGGAGCGTCAAGTTCAGTTAGAAGGACCGGATGCAAGTAAACTAGCTCAAATTTTGAGCCCGCGCGATCTATCAAAATGTAAAATTGGACAGGGAAAATACGTGCCAATGTGCAACCATGATGGTATTTTGATTAATGATCCAATTATGTTGAAGTTGCGTGATGACCTATATTGGTTTTCAATTGCTGATAGTGATATTTGGTTTTGGGCTCGGGCTATTGCTGCTGAACGTGGCTTGAACGTCACGATTAGTGAACCAGATGTCTCTCCTCTTGCAGTCCAGGGTCCAAAAGCGCCTGCTGTCGTATCTTCTATTTTTGGTGATTGGGTTCATGATTTAAAGTATTTTTGGTTTTCTGAGACAGAAATTAATGGAATTCCAGTCGCTGTGCAGCGTTCTGGTTGGTCAAAACAGGGTGGCTTTGAGATCTACCTCCAAGATGGCACCCGCGGCGATGAACTGTGGAGCATCGTTAAAGAGGCTGGTCAGCCTTATGCGATTGGGAATGGGGGCCCGACATCTCCAGAGCGGACCGAGAGTGGTTTGGTAAGTTGTGGGTCTGATAGTGATGACACGACTAATCCTTTTGAAGTTCGATTGGGAAAATATATTGATCTTGATGTTGCAGATGACGTTGTCGGTATAAAAGCCCTCAGACTTATTAAAGCTCAGGGACCAAAGCGTCATCAGCTTGGCTTAGCCCTTGAAGGAAATATTGCAGATCCGCTCTCATTCCATTGGGAAGATATCTTAGTTGACGGTAAAAAAGTTGGAGATATGACCCAATGTGTTTGGTCACCGCGACTTAAAAGGAATATAGGGTATGCTTTGATTTCATGTAGCTGCAAAGTGGGTGACTCCGTAACATTGCTTCGTTCGGCGGGGCGTGAAATTAAGGCTAGCTTAGTTGATTTACCCTTTTTGTGAGTTCTCTGACTAACGTTGAAAAGTTGAGGGTCAGTAGTTTTGCATTGGCTTGTCATTAGACAACTTTATTTAAAATTTGAGCGAAAGCTTGACCCAGGCGACTTTCAGTGTTTCTTAAACTTTAATCTGACTTATGGGACAATTTACTTATGAAAAAAGTATATGGATCCGCCAGCGAGGCCATGGATGGTTTGTTGTTTGACGGGATGTTTATTGCGGCAGGTGGCTTTGGACTGTGTGGTTTGCCAGAAAACTTGCTGAATGCAATCCGTACGGCGGGCACTAAAAACCTCACATTTGCATCTAACAATGCTGGTGTTGATGATTTTGGAATTGGTATCCTACTTCAAACCCGACAGGTTAAAAAAATGATTGCCTCTTATGTGGGTGAGAATGATACATTCATGCAGCAGTATTTATCTGGAGAATTAGAGTTGGAGTTCAATCCACAGGGCACACTGGCTGAACGAATGCGTTCTGCCGGCTGTGGTATCCCCGGGTTTTATACAAAAACAGGTGTTGGTACTGTGATTGCAGATGGCAAAGAACATAAAGATTTCAATGGCGAAACTTATATTCTTGAAACCGGTCTTTTTGCAGATTTATCGATTGTTAAGGCCTGGAAGGCTGACGAAACAGGAAATTTAGTGTTTAGGAAAACAGCGCGAAACTTTAATCCAGCGGCTGCAATGTGCGGCAAAGTGTGTGTTGCAGAGGTTGAGGAAATAGTGCCGACCGGTAGCCTTGATCCCGACCTAATTCACTTGCCAGGGATCTACGTTCACCGATTGATACAGGGTGAGCATGAAAAACGTATTGAACAACGTACACTGAGGGTAACATAATGGCCAATGATAAAACGGGCTGGGATCGCAATCAAATGGCAGCTCGGGCTGCTCTTGAGTTGGAAGATGGTACCTATGTTAATCTGGGAATTGGCATTCCAACTTTAGTTTCCAATTATATCCCTGAGGGTGTGGAAGTGACGCTGCAATCGGAAAATGGTATGCTTGGAATGGGGCCTTTTCCTACTGAGGATGAGGTTGATGCTGATTTAATTAATGCTGGAAAACAAACAATCACAGAACTTCCCCAAACAGCCTATTTTGATAGTGCCACTTCATTTGGCATGATCCGTGGTGGAAAAATTGCTATGGCCATTTTAGGTGCGATGGAAGTTGCTGAAAATGGTGATCTGGCAAACTGGATGATCCCAGGAAAGCTAGTTAAAGGGATGGGGGGCGCTATGGACCTAGTTGCAGGTGTGCGTAGGGTAGTAGTTGTCATGGATCATACCAATAAAAAAGGTGAGAGCAAAGTTCTCCCTGCGTGTACTTTACCGCTTACTGGCGCTGGTGTTGTCGACCGTATCATCACCAACCTTGGAGTACTCGACGTTGTCGAAGGTGGTCTAAAGATTGTTGAAACGGCTGAAGGCATAACGGAAGAATATTTGCGATCCGCCACACTTGCAAAAATAGTGTGATAGCGACTTTAAATACTCTCAAAATAATTGGGGTAGGCTCTGTACTAAAAACCAATTACTTTAATGGGCTGCAGGCTCAAAAGGTCGAAAGATAGGCTGTATTTTTTAATAAGTGTTCGTATTAGGTTTGGATCAAGATTACTTTCTTGCGTATTTTTTAATAATTCTAAAACTCGTATTTTAGCTTTCTCTTCTAAAGTTTTTTGTTTGCCATCGCCCCATTCATCAATAGATCTTCGGTCACTGATTTCAGGATATAAGAAATCAGATTTCATTCTGGCATAAGTTTCTTTCTGACCCAAGAAATGACCTTCCCCGTGGACCACTTCTGATATTGACTCAATGGCTAACGTTTTTTTTGATACATTAGGTTTCACATTTGCTCTTAAGAGTGAGCCCAGCATATCGTTATCAATGACATATGCCTTAAGTGACGCTCCCATGAGGCCGGCCTGTGTTCCGGCTGCCTGGGTAATAAGATTTGCTCCTGCTTGTATCGCGGTGTTCACAGTTAGAGACTTTTCAAATCCGGATTGAGCATCTGCTGACTTACTATCTGTTGCACCAGCGATAGCTGAGCAAGGTAAATCCCAGTATCGCATAACTTGCCCACACATAGCAGTAGCAAGGGCCTGTTCTCCAGACCCGCCTGAAAAACCGCCAGTGCGTAAATCAGTAATCATCGGGCGTGGGCCAACAATCACCTTCGCTTCAGGATCTACACAGTAAGCATAGACCGCTCCTGCCAACGCTTCAGCTAATGTTTGCGCAACTGAACCCGCTGTTGTTACTGGGCTTGATGCACCTAACTGGCCAAAAACATTAGCATGAACTGGGAAGCCTTTTTGTATTGCTACCTTCATGACTGCAAAGCTTTCAGCATGAAACCTTAATGGCGGTACGGCGTGGTTGATGTTGAAAGACACAAACGGTTCAGCGCGAAATTTTGCCTCTGAGCCAGCAATTGAATAGCAAATTTCTGCAATCTCCTCCACGTGCTCAGGTTCTGACGCACTGGTCATGATGTGTTTTTGTGTTCCAAGAATACAGGCGAAAACTGTATTTAGATCAAGGTCGCGGGGAGTTTTTATCTCTCTTGCAACCAAAGACCGTGAAAAAAACTGAATGTGATCTAACTGATCGCATAAACGCGCACTATCATAAAGATCACTGAGCGTTGAGGCGCGATAGGTATCTGTCTGAATATCAAGAATATAAGGAGATGCACCTCCAGTTCCAACAAAACTTGCCGATTTACCTACTTTGAGGTCATCCTTATTTGATCGACCGTAAAGAGTTACCAATTTAGGTATCTTTTGTAAAACTTCATCGATCAAACTATTTGAAAAGTGGATACGATCTCTAATTTTTTGACAACCAAATTCTAATAATTTCTGAACTACCGGTTTAGGGCATTCAGAGAACCCAACGGTACACATAATTTCAATTGCGGCATCTGAAATTTGTTTAGTTTCATTCAAGTTTAATGGCTGATAGGTTCCGCCGGTTGCCTTTAAACTTGGCTTTGCTTCGTCTTCTGTTTCGTTTTTCCTACGACCTCGCCGTGCCATTACTTCACTTCGCCTTTAGTTAAATATTTTTTTGCTTGCTGGTAAAAATTTGGTGGCATTATATCTCCGTATTATCTGAATAGAGCAAAATTCAAGTTGGCCGTAAAAGTTGATATTTGTAGTTTATGTCGGATGACCTTTTTTTATAATTAAATTACTTTTCTGAATCTATCTATCAGATATTTTCCAGCGTGGGTTTATCCAGGGCGCGCGATTGTCTTTTGGAAGTGGCGCACGACCCAAAATATGATCTGCGCCTTTCTCTCCGACCATGATTGATGGTCCGTTCAGGTTACCATTGGGAATTCGTGGAAAAATCGAGCTATCAACAACGCGTAATGAGTCTACTCCAATTACACGGCATTCAGGGTCGACTACGGCCATGGGATCATCTGGTCGACCAATTTTACAAGTACCGCATGGATGATAGGCGCTCTCAACGTGCTCACTGATAAAAGTATCTAACTCTTCATCACTCTGTACATCTATGCCTGGCTGGATTTCTTTGCCTCGAAAGGGGTCAAAAGCAGGTTGGCCGAATATAGATCGGGTGAGCCTTATGCAGTGTCTGAAGTCTTCCCAATCCTGTGGCTGAGACATATAATTAAAAACAATTTTTGGCTTATCTTCTGGGTTAGATGAATTTAGCCTGATCGAACCCCTTGAGGCTGACCTCATAGGGCCTACGTGGGCCTGAAAACCATGCCCCTCTGCTGCAGCTTGTCCGTCGTATCGTACCGCAATTGGTAAAAAATGATATTGAATATCGGGATAACTGACGCCGGGTTTGGACCTTAAAAATGCACATGTCTCGAAGGCATTTGATGCCCCTGGACCAGATTTGTTTAGCAACCACTCAATTCCAACGCGCATTTTTCCAAACAGGTTCCAATACTTAAATAGAGTAATTGGTTGGGTACACGCTTGTTGAATGTATAGTTCTAAATGATCTTGCAAATTTTGTCCCACTCCTGGACGATCTGCAATCACATTAATACCTGTTTCCTTAATATGTGCTGCTGGGCCAATGCCTGACAACATCAGCAATTTTGGAGAATTGATGGCTGACGCTGCTATTATGACCTCACGCCGTGCATGAACTATATAAACGTCTGATCCGCGCTGAACTTCAACGCCAACTGCACGCTTCCCGTCCATAATGATACGTCGTGCTAAGCAGTTGTGTAGATCTAGATTTGATCTTTTTAGGGCAGGTTTTAAATATGCATTAGCCGCTGACCACCTTTGACCCTTCCAAACCGTCTGCTCCATTGGGGAAAAGCCCTCTTGCTGCTCGCCATTATAGTCTTTGGTCAATTCAAACCCGGCTTGAATTCCTGCATCCACAAAGGCCTTGTGCAGTGGGATATCTCGCTTGCCGCGGGTAATGTGAAGGGGCCCATTTTTGCCACGCCATTCGGGATCACCCCCTTGGCCACTGTCATGCCAATTCTCCATACGAAGAAAATATGGTAAAACGTCCGCATATGACCAACCCTCCGCACCGGTGTCTGACCAATTGTCATAATCTCCTGCATGGCCCCGTACGTAGACCATGCCGTTAATAGAAGATGAGCCCCCAATCACCTTTCCCCTAGGGCAGGCTAATTTTCGACCACCTAGATGTGGTTCTGGTTCTGAAAAATATCCCCAATCATACCGTGGCATGTTCATTGGGAAGGATAGTGCACCTGGCATTTGAATTAGAGGGCTCGTATCAGTTCCACCATATTCAAGCACTAAAACAGAATTTTTTCCGTCTTCGCTAAGACGAGATGCTAACGCTGAGCCGGATGAACCCGAGCCCACAATCACAAAATCTGCTTCCATACCGCCCCCTTGCATTTCGTAATTTGTCATATTCAATTTTGTAATCAAGGTGAATCCATTTATTTATAACTTTTTTTATCAAATCTTTGAGCGCAGTCATGTTAAGCTTATAATTTATAATTAGTTTCAATTTGACGTTAAATTGAGCCAAATCTATTTGGCCAAACTATTCTGTGGTTTTAGATGGTATTGTTTAAACATTAAAAATTTAATAGTGATAAGGCTGTCTAACAAATTACCATATTTTTTATTCCGCTTAAAATTATAGTTAAGTATTTTAGATTGGTTGAGAAATGTCACAAATGTCTGGCGGTCAAGCCATTGTAAAAACCTTAATAGCTCTGGGTGCGAGACAAAGTTTTGGGGTACCAGGAGAAAGTTTTTTGGCTGTTTTAGACGCCTTCTGCGACATACCAGATTTTAAATTCACTAGCTGCCGAAATGAGGGTGGAGCCGCATTCATGACTGAGGCTTGGTCCAAATTGACAGGCGAAGTTGGACTGTGCTTTGTGACCCGTGGCCCTGGAGCGACGAACGCGAGTATTGGCGTACATTCCGCAATGCAGGCATCAACTCCAATGATTTTGTTTATTGGTCAAGTTGGCTTGGAGCACCAGGGACGTGAAGCCTTTCAAGAGCTTGATTATCGACAAGTATATGGATCCGTCGCAAAATATGCTACAGAAATTACCGATGTTACCCGTACAGCTGAGATTGTACGTCGAGCATGGTCGATAGCAATTTCTGGTCGGCCAGGCCCTGTTGTCATCGCGTTGCCAGAAGATATTTTAACACAGATGGCTGAAATTCAAATCCCAACCAGGCCGATAATCCCGCCACAGGCTGGAGCGATGCCGGTCGAAGTGATGAAAGTGTCAAAAAAACTAAAAGCGGCTAAACGCCCAGTTCTATTAGTTGGTGGTGGTGGATGGACGGCCCGCGATAGGGCGGCCTTGAGTCAATGTGCAGTAAGATTGAATATTCCAGTAATAACTGCTTTTCGTTATCATGATTTGTTTGATAACAAACTTCGGCTTTTTCTGGGTGAGGCGGGAGTTGGAATGTCAGAGAATACTAGGCTTGCCCTTTCTCAGTCTGATTTAGTCCTAGCCATCAATGTAAGGTTTGGTGAAATGACAACTGACGCCTTTACTCTATTTAACGAAGAGCGTGATGATCAGTGGATTGTTCAAACGCATCGGTCTGGCGATGAGTTTAATAAATACGTCTCGCCTGATTTAAGCATGATTTGTGATCCGAGCGCGTTACTAAACGATTTAAATGATATTTTGACGCCTTCTGATTTAACAATTGATAGTGGATGGGTTTTGGCAGCGCGTAAAGGTTTTGAAAAGTCTCAGAAAGCTAAAACCCAGCCAAGCCCTGTGGATATGGGTCAGATCACTATTTTGGTTGAAAAACTCCTGCCTTTAGATGCTATAGTGACAAATGGAGCTGGAAATTTTGCTATTTGGCCAAATAAATTCATGCAGTTTTCAAACGAGCAGCGTTTGCTGGCTCCACAATCTGGCGCAATGGGATATGGACTACCGGCTTCTATTGCTGCCAAAATAGAGTATCCTGAACGTTGTGTTGTTTGTTTTTCAGGTGATGGAGATTTCCAGATGAATTGCCAAGAGCTGGGTACGGCTTTGCAATCTGATGCTCGCCCCATCGTGCTTATTGTTAACAATAGTACATATGGAACTATACGGATGCATCAAGAAAAAAACTATCCATCAAGAATAAGTGGTACTGATTTAGTAAATCCTGATTTTGTTGCGCTGGGTAAAGCTTATGGGTTTTATACTGAACGCATTGAAAAAACTGAGGATTTTGTAGCTGCTTTTGCCCATGCTTTGGCTAGTCCGACTGGCGCAATACTTGACCTTAATGTGGCGACTGAAGCTATAACTCCTAGTCTAACAATTGATGATCTGCGCCGAAGCAAAACTCTTTAGAGTTCCAATGCCAGGCGAGTGCCTTGATCTATAGCCCGCTGCGCATCCAATTCTGCTGCCACATCAGCTCCACCTATCAAGTGGGCTTTTGGGAGGTGCTTGGCCAAGCTACGTTCCGGGTCTTGTCCTGCACAAATCACTATTGTGTCTACTGCTAGCACTCGGTTTTCGTCTCCAATCGAGATATGCAACCCATCGTCGTCTATTTTATTATAAGTAACGCCAGACATCATCTGCACGCCACGTTTAGTCAGATTTTTTCTGTGAATCCAACCAGTAGTTTTACCTAAACCTGCGCCAACTTTTTTTGCTTTTCGCTGAAGCAGGTATATATTGCGGGCTGCAGGCTTAAATTCAGCAACCATTCCTTCGACACCCCCACGTGCTTTCATCGACATATCAATTCCCCACTCCTTCATGAAATTAGGAATGTCTTGGCTTGTCGAAAAACCAGTATGTATTAAAAACTCACTGATATCAAAGCCAATACCGCCTGCACCAATTACAGCCACTGATTTGCCAACTTGCGTACCATTGATCACATCAAGATATCCCACCACTTTTGGGTGCTCTATGCCGATAATCTCTGGTGTTCTCGGCATAACGCCAGTGGCGAGTATAACTTCATCAAAACTAGCCAAATCTTTTGGTCCTGCTCGCAAACCAAGCCTTAAAGTCACACCACTAAGAGAAATTTCTTTGGCAAAGTATCTAATTGTCTCATAAAACTCCTCCTTTCCTGGTATTCTTTTTGCAATATTGAACTGACCACCAATTTCTTCTGCAGCATCAAAAAGCGTTACCTGATGCCCACGGCGCGCAGCGGTTGTTGCTGCAGCAAGGCCGGCAGGGCCTGCACCAACAACTGCTATTTTTTTGATCACCGTTGCAGGCTTTAGTACCATTTCTGTTTCATTGCAGGCGAATGGGTTAACCAAGCAAGATGTAATTTTACCATTAAATATCGCGTCTAGGCACGCCTGATTACAGGCGATACAAGTGTTGATTTCATCGCCTCTTCCATTTGCAGCTTTACTAACAAAATTTGCATCAGCCAAAAATGGGCGTGCCATTGAAACCATATCTGCGTCACCACGTGCTATTATCGTTTCGGCGACATCAGGCGTGTTGATCCTATTTGAAGTTATGACGGGTATAGGCATTTCTGATCGCACCATAGCAGTTACCCAGGTAAAAGCAGCGCGTGGAACTGAAGTTGCAATTGTGGGTATACGCGCCTCATGCCAGCCAATGCCAGTATTAAATATTGTTGCGCCTGCAGCGGCAATTTCTTTTCCAAGCTTGATGACTTCCTCAATGGTGGACCCCCCTTCAACTAAATCAATCATTGAAAGCCGATAAATTATGATAAAGTTTTCTTTAACAGCCTGCCTCACCTGCCGCACTATTTCGACTGCTAGTCGAATACGATTATCATAACTCCCGCCCCAGGCATCAGTGCGGTGATTAGTTCTTAGCGCGATAAATTGATTTAGGAAGTAGCCTTCTGAGCCCATTATTTCCACGCCATCATATCCGGCAGATTGAGCTAAAATTGCTGCACGGACAAAATCTGAGATTTGGGTTTGAATTCCCTCTTCATCTAATTCTTTTGGTTTTACAAAGTTTATTGGCGCTTGGATTGGCGATGGTGCTACGGCGTTAGGATTATATGCATAACGACCTGTATGCAAAATTTGCATAGCAATTTTTCCGCCCGCTTTGTGGACAGCTCTAGTTACTATTTTATGTTTTTGAGCTTCCTCTGGTGTCGTCATAATTGCGGCACCCTGACCCACAGCACCCTCTGGATTAGGGCCAATTCCCCCTGTCACAATTAAAGCTACGCCACCTGCTGCACGCTCTGCATAGAATGCTGCCATACGTTCAAAACCATTTTTGGCCTCTTCAAGCCCTAGGTGCATTGAACCCATTATCACTCTATTTTTTAATTGGGTAAAGCCTAAGTCGAGTGGTTGGAATAGATGTGGGTAGGACTGACCAGTCATAACGGACCTCTCCTTTATATGAGCAGTTTGTAATCAAGTGGTTTAGCTTGGCTTTGCAACCCTTCCGTAGCGGAAGTCTAAAAACATTAATCTTATTCTAAAAGGCCTGCTTCACTCAATACCTTTTTGGCAACTCGGAAACATTCTAGCGCCTGGGGAACGCCACAGTAAATGCCTACTACATGAATGATTGCGCGAATTTCTTCTACTGTCACACCGTTATTAAGGGCGCCTTTACAGTGAATTTCCCATTCTTGCATTTTGCCTAATGCGCCTATCATAGAAAGGTTCATCATTGACCTTGTTTTGGCGTCTATTGTATCATCACCCCAACCGAACCCCCAACACCATGCAGTCATTGCTTCTTGAAACGGGCGCGTAAAGCTATCTGCTGATGCTAGGTTTTTAGCAACATAATCTTTTCCGAGTGTAGCCTGACGCTGCTTCAGGCCTTTTATAAAAAGATCTTCATCAAAGTTACTCATTATTTATCCTTACATTTTAGTATTATGTGTATTTACATGAATTTAAAAAATACATCATTAACTTTGCAATATTAATTAATGACCTGAAAATCTATTTTTTGTCACAAATTGGTTTGTTTAGAAGTGGTGAATTTCATCCTGTTGCACTAAACTAATTTATTGTTTTGAATAACCCAAATATTTTTGCATAGTCTGAAAAAGCTGAAAATGAGACATAAATATTATAATCAGGCCTTAAAAGCTTTTTTGATCGGAATAAATGCGGCAGACCCTGTTTCAGCGGTTAGGCAGGAGTTGATAGGTTACGATGAAGTTCCGACAGTTATAGCGGTAGGAAAGGCTGCGGTTAAAATGACGATTTCCGCAGTTGATGTTTTGAAAGATTATGCGGAAGTAATAGTTGTTACTAATCCTGAAAATGCTATCGAAATGCCAGGAATTAAAGTATTTGCAGCCGCGCACCCAATTCCTGATCAAATTGGCTTGTTGGCGAGTGAAGCCGTTGTTGCAGCTTTACAACGTGCGTCCAAAGTTTGCCGTCCTATACTGTGTTTAATATCTGGTGGTGGCTCAGCATTACTGCCCGCACCCCGTGATGGAATCTCCTTAGATGAAAAAATTGAATTAAACTCAGTTTTGCTGTCGGCTGGTGCCGAAATTAAAACCATGAACCTTATACGTCAGCAAGTTTCCTTGCTAAAAGGTGGTGGTTTACTGCAATATGCCGCCCCAAGTTCTGTAAGTAGTTTAATTTTATCAGACGTTGTTGAAGATGATTTACGTGTGGTATCCAGTGGTTTAACTACTTCGCCTATCGGAAGCCGGGAAGAAGCACGCTTAGCTTTGAAACGCTTGGGAATTTGGGATCGCATACCAGAATCCATTCAGGCACTAATGCAGCGTAGTGATTTGGTATTGGAATTTCCTAAAGCTAAAAATACCCTAATCGGGTCAAATAAATTAAGTCTTGAAGCTATGTCTGCTTATTTTGAACGGTCAAGAGCCCATTATACGCCGCTGGTTGGTGATGTTGCAGTTGCGGCCAAGCGTGTTGCGTCTAGCGGGCCTGGTATTCATCTATTTGGAGGGGAGACAACCGTAAAGATCAATGGAACAGGTAAGGGGGGTCGCAATCAAGAACTTGCCTTGCGGGTAGCGTTGTTGGCTCGTGAACAGGCCTGGAGGGCGCCGTGGTTATATTTGCAGGGTGGGACTGACGGACGCGATGGCCCAACGGATGCTGCAGGTGGCGTTGTATGCGAGACAACGTTGAACACACTAGAAAGCCAGGGCATAAATCCAGAAGTAATGCTTTCTAATAATGATTCCTATAATGCATTAAAAGCTGCAAACGCATTATTGATCACTGGGCCTACTGGTACAAATGTCGCTGACCTAGGAATCCTGATCAAGGGTTGAAAACTGTTACCCTTAAGATAAATACGTGGAAAATATTTGGCCTGGCAGGGTTTGGATTATAATTTTTTTACTTTTTTACTACTTCACTATCTAACTCTTATGGAACGTAGGCATGAGCGGATCTGATCGAGAAAAATTACGGCAAAGTGCTTGCTTTAGTGTGGCGCCAATGATGGCGTGGACAGACACACACTGCCGCTATTTTCATCGTTTAATTTCAAAAAAATCTCTTCTTTACACGGAAATGGTGACGGCGCCCGCTTTAGTATTGGGTGGGGCAATTCATTTGTTAGATTTCAACATTGAAGAATATCCAGTTGCTTTACAGTTGGGTGGTAGTGATCCGGTTCAATTGGCCCAGGCTGCGGCGCTTGGTGCAGAGCGTGGATACCCCGAAATTAATTTTAATCTGGGATGTCCGTCTGATAGGGTCCAATCTGGAAGCTTTGGTGCAGTACTTATGAAGGAACCAGATCTAGTTAGGCAGTGCTTAGATAAGATGCAAAGTGCTTGTGATGCCGAAATCACGGTAAAATGTAGAATTGGCGTAGATGATCAAATCCCTGAAAAAATTCTTCCTAGTTTTCTGGAAATGATAGAAGATTCTGGTATCAAACGGGTTGCTATTCATGCGCGGAAGGCTCTGCTTCAAGGGCTGAGTCCAAAAGAAAATCGGGACGTACCGCCTCTTGATTATTTGTTGGTTCGAGAAATGAAAAAAGCTTTTCCTGGCTTGCACATTAGTGTGAACGGCGGGATTAAAAATTTAACTGAAGCTAAGCAGCATTTGAGTGGTGGCCTTGATGGAGTGATGATTGGCCGTGCCGCGTATCACACACCCTATGCTGTGCTTGCATCAGTCGATTCTGAAATTTTTGATGACGAATATCCACCTTCTGCCTTGGAGATTGGGGCGGCAATGACCCACTATTTAGAGAAACATCTCAAGGATGGTGGTCGCCTTCACCAAGTTACCCGACACATGTTTGGATTATTTGCAGGTCAACCTGGTGCCCGACATTGGCGCCGTCGACTTTCTGATATTGGTAGTTTGCGGGATGCAGGCATGGCTGATTATTTTGCTCTTTTGGAGGAGATCAAAAGTATAACACGTTTCCAGACTGAATTGGAAACAGCCTAATGGAACTTATTGCGCTGCTCCCTGTGTTTGTAAGCTTAATTTTCATTGGTGCTTTTGCGGGATTTCTGGCAGGCCTTTTAGGTGTTGGGGGAGGTATAGTTTTGGTCCCCTGTTTTTTTTACTCATTCCAAGCCCTTGGCTATAATGGTCCGCAACTGATGCAGGTTTGTGTGGCAACGTCGTTGGCCACAATTATTGTAACTTCCATCCGCTCTCTACAAAGCCATAATAGAAAGGGTTTTGTGGATTGGAAAATCTTACAGAAATGGGTTCCAAGTATAGCTATTGGGGCTGTATGTGGCGCCTATCTTGCGGCAAGTATAGGGTCTATTGTTCTTCAGTTAATATTTGGTGGGCTCGGGACTTTGATTGGCGTCTACCTTGTCTTTGGTAAACAGTCCTGGTTTCTGGCCGAAAATCTGCCGAAAGGAATTACTCGCTGGGTCTTGGGATCTGCTTTGGGCGGTTTGTCAGTACTCTTGGGAATTGGAGGAGGTTCATTAGGAGTTCCTTTTATGTCATTACACCAAATTGCAATTCATAGGGCGGTTGGTACTGCAGCCGGTTTTGGCCTCGCGATTGCAATTCCGTCTACGGCTTTTTGGCTACTTGTTCCCGTTGGGTCGCCAGCACTTCCTTTTAATCTTGGAGCAGTGAATTTTCTCGTATTTTTATTTATTGTTCCACTGACCTTTATATTTGTACCCTTAGGAGCAAATTTGGGCCACAGATTGGATGCTAAGCCCCTCAAACGAGTATTTGGATTATTTTTGTTATTAGTTGCAATTAACATGATGTTGCAGGCTCTATGGGGTTAGTATCTCTCAGTGAACGTGGCTGGATTAAATTTGATAACGACCCTGACATTTTAGATTGGGTTCACTACATACAGCCGACGGCTGCAGGTATAGCTAAAGACCCCAAACAAAAGGCGCTATGGTTACGCCATGGAGATACCTGGTTTGTGGGAGTTAATTCTTTGCCCAATGATCCAGCTGGCAGTGTCGCTGAAGGGCCTCAATTAAAGGGTGCTGTAGTTGATTTTTTAATTAAACTGCATGGACCAATTGCCTTGGATCGTGCCCAAATTTCAGTAATTTATCCTGGTTACCCAGCCTTTGACGGAACAGAGACTGAAGTTGCTCACCGGTATCGGAAAAATCGTTGTGGAGCGCACGTTGACGGCTTGCGATCAGAAGGCCTCAATCGTCGGCGGTTTATACATGAACCACATCAATATGTTTTAGGCCTTCCGACAGTTGGTTATAACGTTCAGGCAAGCCCAATGGTTGTTTGGGAGGGCAGCCATCATATAATTCGGGCAGCATTTAAATCTGTACTTGATGATATCCCGGTTGCCCAATGGAATAGCATAGATTTAACCAAAGTTTACCATGAAGCGCGGCGAAAATGTTTTGATCAATGCGAGCAAATATCAATTTTAGCAAAACCTGGAGAGTGTTATCTCTTACATCGGCTCGCTTTACATGGCATTGCGCCTTGGCCTGAGGAAGTAGCCCCTATTGATCATGGACGGATGGTCGTTTATTTTAGACCTGAAGGGGATGGTAACCTAATCAATTGGCTAAATGGGTCTTATTAAAAGGATTTCTCTGTTCCGTATCTAATTCACTAACTGTTTAAAATTATAACTTCTATTTAGTTAGTCTGCTACCGCGACCTCCCCTGCGTTTTTGTACCTGATGTGCTCGCCCTGGCAGTTCTTTCATAATGGTGGAACGCGCTTCTGGGCTTAATTTTGACCAGATCCCAATTTCTTCAATGGAGCGATAGCAACCAACACAAATTCGTTCGCTTGGATGGATTGAGCAAAGTTTGATACAAGGGCTATCAATTTCCTTCCGTTCCCAAATTTCATTGCTATTTTGATTGTTCATTACGTCGCTCGAATATGATGTGCGCGATCAAGCGCGCCTTGGAGTATATATCCAGCAGCCACCTGATCAATTACCTCAGCACGACGTTTGCGTGTCGTATCCGCCTCTAAAAGTATTCGTTCAGCGGCGACGGTCGAAAGACGCTCATCCCAAAACCCAATTGCAAGTTCTGTGAGGGAGGCTAGGTTTCGTGCAAACGCTCGGGTAGATTGGCATCTTGGTCCCTCTGACCCGTCCATGTTCCGTGGCAAGCCTAGAATAATTGCACCAATATTTCGTTTGGTAGCCTCAAATAGTAGAGTTTCCGCATCAAGGGAGAACTTTTTGCGCCGCACTGTGAGGAGAGGCGTAGCTGAGCTCAACAATCGATCTGAAACCGCCACACCAATGGTCTTGGTGCCAAGGTCTAGACCCATCCAAGCTTCAGAAGCCTTTGCATGAATTATAATATCAGAAATATCGTCATAAATCATTGAATAATTCCTGCTGAAACTGCTGCTTGGCGTAAAATTTTTAGGTCACTCTCTTGCCCCATAAATAATATTATCGCTTCCTGAAAAGTTTTCTTTGCGGCAGTGTCGTTACCCAATACAGCGTGTGAAAAAATAAGTTGTGCCCAATCAGAGCTGGCACCCCCGCTTTTTGCTAATCTTTTTTCTAAACTGGCAACCATTTCCACAATCATGGTTTGCCGTTCTTTGTCTGTTAGTTCCAGCGCGTTTGAAATATCGTCTGTTGTGGGGCCTTTCGGTTCTATGGGCTCGTAATTTACGCCAGCTACTAATGCTAAATCTTCGATAGTTCTACGGATTAATGGAATGTATGGCGCGCTCTCAGGACCAGACTCCAACAATTTTCGCCACAGAGCAAATGTACGATCTGGCCGGCCAATTTGATCAAAATATATTCCCATTCTAAATAAAGCTAATTTATTTTCTGGGTTAAGCATTAACGCTTGTCTTAGGGCTTCTTCGGCCACTGTTGAGATATAGCCGTCGGCTGCCATGATTAACAAGTCTGCATAAGCATACCATTCGACCGCTGTCGCTTTAGCGCCCTTCAATTGTAAAATATTTTTTTGAGCAATATGAGCCGCAGAATAATTTTTTATGCGGCTTTCAGACTTTGCCAGAAGTTCAAGGCCCTGAATGTCGTCTGGCCTTAGTTTTAGCGCATTCCGAAGATCTTTTACTAAATTAATGTATGCAGTATCTTGAGTGACTAAATTGGTTGGAGCTAGTGCCTCAGCGTCAAGCTGGCTGAGACTATTCGCGCGCAAGGCATCTGATTGAGCATACCGACGTTCTATTGGGAAGTCTGGTTGTCCTGGAGTGCCAATTTGACTATAAATTATTGAGCCCAAAAGGAATGCCGTCATAATAATGCCGGGCAAAGCCCACTTATTTTGACTTTTATAGTGAATTTCTTTTGGTAAGTGCGTTCGGGATGCTGAGATCATGCGTCTGCCAATTTCCGCGCGCATAGCTTGAAACTCATCATCTGCTACAAGACCTTTATTGCGATCGGCCTCTAGACCGCGCATGTGTTCTGAATAGATTTCTACATCACCTGTGAAATGTATTTTTGTATTAAGCACCCTGCGATGCAACAACGTGCCAATCAGTAGCAACGCTATAAACAAAAATAGAGCAGCAATTATCATAAATATCCTTAAGCGTTGGGCAGGTAGGCAAAAATAATGACATAAACTAGGTACGCTCTACATAGCTTTTATATATGTCGCAATGATTTCAAACTATGGCGCTCATGGGTTGTGAAAAGTATGGTTGATCAGAGATAACGACAGTGTCCGCCTAAGAGAGATTCTGTTATGAAACGATTTTCAGTTTTTGCAATAGCCCGCGAAGCTATGCGTCAACATAGTGGTTGGAGCCGTACTTGGGCAAACCCACAGCCGAAAAAATCTTATGAAGTGATTATTATTGGTGCCGGTGGACATGGGCTAGCAACCGCATATTATCTTGGTAAAAACTTTGGGATTACCAATGTAGCTGTCATCGAAAAGGGCTGGCTCGGCGGTGGGAATACTGGGCGAAATACGACCATAATTAGGTCAAATTATTTGCAGGATCCGTCAGCGGCAATTTATGAGAAATCTCGTTCCTTATATGAAAACCTAAGTCAGGAACTTAATTACAATGTTATGTTCAGCCCTCGTGGTTGTATGATGCTTGCTCAAACACAACATGAGATGCGTGGTTATCAAAGGACCGCGCACGCTAATAGTTTGCAGGGAGTAAAAACAGAATTTATTGGTCCTGAACGGATAAAGCAACTTTGCCCAATTATGAATGTTGATGGCCCCCGTTATCCTGTATTAGGAGCTCTTTGGCAATCTCGAGCGGGCTCGGCTCGTCATGATGCAGTTGCCTGGGGCTATGCTCGTGCTTGCTCTGAAATGGGAATGCATATTTTGCAAAAAACTGAAGTTATTGGCGTCACACAAGAAGCAGGCAACGTCACAGGTGTTGAGACGTCGCGTGGGCATATTGAATGTAAGAAACTTGGTATGGTGGTTGCGGGGCATGCTTCAGTTGTAGCTGAAATGGCTGGTTTCCATTTGCCTATTGAGTCTGTGCCGCTTCAGGCGCTGGTAAGCGAACCGATAAAACCTTGCATGGACGTAGTGGTTATGGCGAACACTGTTCATGGTTACATGAGCCAATCCGATAAGGGAGAAATGGTGATTGGCGGCGGGACCGATGGGTATAACGCGTACACTCAAAGGGGATCATTTCATCATCTTGAGGAGACAGTGCGCGCGTTGATTGAAACCTTCCCAATGATTTCGCGTCTGAAAATGTTGCGCCATTGGGGTGGGATAGTTGACGTAACAGGAGATAGATCCCCAATTCTTAGTAAAACTCCACTAGGTCAAACTTTTATTAACTGTGGTTGGGGCACTGGCGGTTTTAAGGCTATTCCAGGCTCAGGTTGGGCTTTTGCTGAACTTATGGCCAAGGGGGAAAGTCCTCTAACGGCTGAATTTGGCCTTGATCGTTTTTCTGCAGGGCGTTTCGTAGATGAAAGTGTTGCGGCAGGAGTGGCGCATTAATGAGTGTTTTTTCTTTCATATATTACTATTTTCCAAATTTTAAATTCGCGCTCCTTGCCCTACGCGCATTTCTTTTGGGAGAGATCGTATGCTAATGCTGAATTGTCCATATTGTGGCATGAATAAAGACGAAACAGAGCTTTCTGCTGGTGGAGAGGCGCATATCAAACGTTTTGGTCCGGGTTCGTCTGATCAGGATTTTGAGGAATACCTATTTGGAAGAGCTAATCCTAAGGGTCTGCATTTCGAACGTTGGCGTTGCTCCTCAGGCTGCGGAAAATGGTTTCATGCCGCGCGTTGTACACTCACACTTGAGGTTTTTGGGACTTATGAAGCTCAAACATTGGAACCTCCACAGAGTATCAAAGATTTAATTACTGTTAAGAGACCTGGTTGGTCCTGGAGAGCTTTCTCGTGACGTTGCCGGTTAACGAAATATCGGATGTGCAGGCTTTTGATTGCGAAAGTCTTTATAGGGGGTCTGAATGAGTACTCGTTTAGCCAATAACGGCCGTCTTATAGATAGAAGGAAGCCAATAAATTTTCTGTTTAACAGTAAAAAAATGATTGGTTATGAGGGTGATAGTTTAGCGGCATCGCTTCTCGCAAACGATCAAATTCTAGTGGGAAGATCCTTTAAATACCATCGGCCTAGGGGGATAGTTGCTTCTGGAGCAGAAGAACCAAATGCTCTTATTAATTTGGGCGAGGGTGGATCCTTTGAACCAAATGCTCGGGCAACAACTACTGAAACGTTTGATGGTATGGTGGCAGTCTCACAAAATCATTTCCCGTCTTTAGAATTTGATGTTGGAGCTATTAATTCTAAACTTTCGCAGTTTTTACCGGCGGGTTTTTATTATAAAATGTTTATCCATCCAAGATCATTTTGGAAACACATTTATGAACCTTTCATTCGAAAATCTGCTGGACTTGGTAAAGCGCCTAAAGACCGTGATTTAGACAAATATGAGCATTACTATCACCACTGCGAAGTTTTGGTCGTTGGTGGTGGCATAGCCGGAATCCAAGCTGCTAAATCTGCTGCGGCTTCGGGCGTGCGTGTGATGTTGGTTGAGCAAACAGCCCACTGGGGTGGTCGTGCCGTCGTTGATGGTGTCGTGATTGATAACATTGCTGCAGAAGAATGGATAAAAGGGGCTTTGTCTGAGCTTTCGGTCATGGATAACGTCGTTATTCGGAACCGCACTCAAGGATCTGGAGTATACGATCATGGCTATGCTCTTGGTTATGAGCGTATTTCAGATCATACGCCTGGCGATAGTCGTCCACGCCACCGTTTATGGCGAATTAGGTGCAAACAAATTATTGTGGCTACTGGTGCCATTGAGCGGCCTTTGTCTTTTGCTGGGAATGATATTCCTGGTGTTATGCTTGCCGCTGCTGTGCGCGATTATGTGGTAAATTATGGAGTTTCCCCTGGTGATCGTACTGTTATTGTCACAAACAATGATGACGCCTATCGTACCGCCATAGTTTTAAAAGATGCTGGCCTAGACATACCTCTAATAATAGATGCCCGGCCAAAGGGTGGGGGGATATTGATGGACCAGGCTATCGCCGCTGGTATCAGGGTTGAGACTGGGCGTGGTATAGCTAAGGTAAAAGGTGGCAAGCGTGTTACCGGCGTGAGTATCTGCTCTCAAGCTGGTGAGGGTGCGGAGCTAGAAGAAATATCCTGTGATGTAGTTGCAATGTCAGGTGGCTGGTCTCCAGTGGTACACTTGTGGTCGCACTGTGGTGGCAAACTTTTTTGGGACTCAAGCAAAGCAATGTTCTGTCCAGACCCAAAGCATCCACCTTTGGGAGTTGATGGAGAGGGTATGGTTCGAGTTGTTGGCGTTGCCAATGGCCATTTAGGCAGCGCTGCGGTCTTGATTGATGCCAATGAGCAGGGCTCAGTGGCAGCAGTCGCTGCAGGCGGCAAAACTAAGAAATTAAAAGCGGCACATTGTAATAATTCTGTTGAATTTCCGATGCTGCCTGTCTGGTTGATGCCACAAGGAGCCAACTATGGTTTGCGATCCAAATCTTGGCTTGATTTTCAGAATGATGTGAAAGTTATCGACGTTCAATTAGCGGCGCAAGAGGGCTTTGAGAGTGTAGAGCATACAAAGCGCTATACTACCCTTGGCATGGCAACAGATCAAGGAAAATTGAGTAATATAAATGGATTAGCAGTACTTTCTAAATCTCTTAATATGGATATTCCAGATGTTGGAACTACTACTTTCCGGCCTCCCTACACGCCCATATCGATGGCCTCTTTAGCAGGGGAAGCGCGTGCAGAATTTTTTCAACCTATTCGCAAAACTCCAATGCACGATTGGCATGAAAGCAATGGAGCAGATTGGGAACCAGTAGCTGGCTGGCGGCGGGTGTATGCATATGTTCAGCCGGGCGAAACAACCAAACAATCAGTAAATCGTGAGGTTTTGAACACTCGCAAAAACCTTGGATTTTTGGATGCGTCTACTCTTGGTAAGATCATTGTTAAAGGTCCTGACGCGGGAAAATTTTTAGACATGATGTATACAAACATGATGTCCAATCTTAAAGTTGGACGCTGTCGTTACGGCTTGATGTGTTCTGAAAATGGATTTTTATCTGACGATGGTGTCGTTGCGCGTATTGATGATGGCACTTGGCTTTGTCATACCACGTCCGGTGGTGCTGATCGTATTCACGCTCACATGGAGGAGTGGCTTCAAACTGAGTGGTGGAATTGGAAGGTATGGACGATTAATCTAACAGAACAACTGGCGCAGATTGCAATTGTTGGACCAAATTCTCGGAAAGTAATAGAAAAATTGGGGGGGATGGATGTTTCACCTGAAGCGTTGCCATTTATGGCTTGGGCAGATGGAAATATTGGTGGAATTTCTTGCCGTGCTTATCGGATCTCATTCTCTGGCGAACTGTCTTATGAAATAGCTTTACCAGCCAACCAAGGCTTACAGTTTTGGGAAATGCTTATTGATGCGGGTGCTGAATTTGGAGCCATGCCCTATGGCACAGAATGTCTTCACGTAATGCGGGCTGAAAAAGGCTTCATAATGATTGGAGATGAGACAGATGGTACGGTTATTCCTCAGGATTTAGGTTTAAGCTGGGCTGTATCGAAGAAAAAAGATGATTTTCTGGGAAAACGGGCACAACAACGTTCATTCATGGACAATGATAACCGGTGGCAGCTTGTGGGGCTTGAGACCCTAGATGGTTCTGTTCTGGAAGATGGAGCTTATGCAATTGCATCTGGAAAAAATGCTAATGGGCAGACAAATACTCAGGGTAGAATTACTTCAACATATTACTCGCCGACCTTAAAGAAGGGTATCGCGATGGGTCTTGTACACAATGGTCCTAGTCGGGTGGGTGAAGTAATTTCTTTTACAAAAATTGGAACTTCACCGGTAGAAGCAAAAATTGTCAGTCCTATATTTTTTGATCCAGAAGGAGAGAAACAGAATGTTGGATAGTAGTTTTGAAGGTTACGTAAAGGTTAGCCAGAGTTTTGGACAACACATGTTTACATTGCGGGCGACTTTGTCATCAACAAAAGTAAAGACAGCTATAAAATCAGTTTTAGGTGGCCCTATTCCTAAGCGTGGATTTTGCGACACATACGCTGGTAAATCTGTGGCGTGGATGTCACCTGATGAGCTTTTGATAACTGTGCCTGGGCCAACTTCTGGCTCTATCTATGCTGACTTACAAAAAGCATTAGTCGGTCAGCATGCTCTGCTTTCAGACGTTTCGGATTCTCGTGCAGTCTTTACACTTACAGGAACGAAAGTCCCAGAGGTGTTAGCGAAGTTAGCGCCAATGGATTTTCATCCAGCAAAATTTAAGGTGGGTAGCTTTACACGAACCAGATTTGCGCAGGTAGCGGGCGCAGTCTTCAGGGTCGGCGAAGATAAGATAATTTTAATTTGTTTTCGTTCGGTACAGCAATACATGTTTTCTTTATTGTGCGATGCAGCTAGGCAGGATGCTCGAGTATTTTGACTTTCTTAATATCGCAATTTTAGTTATTTTAGTAATGGCCATTTTGTTCCGGCAGATTACCTCCTATAATAAGAAACATATTATACATTAACGTTGAAAGGATTGCTATTATGGCTTTCACACTTCCTGATCTCCCTTATGCCCACGACGCCTTAGCCGCGAAGGGCATGTCTGCTGAAACTATGGAATTTCATCATGACTTACATCATAATGCTTATGTGACTAATGGAAATGCAGCAATTTCTGGAACCCAGTGGGATGGAAAGTCCCTCGAGGAAATCATTGTTGGTACTTATGATGTATCAGCGGTCGCTCAAAATGGTATTTTTAACAACATTAGCCAACTTTGGAACCATAACCAATTTTGGGAGATGATGGGGCCGGGTGATAATAAAATGCCTGGTTCACTCGAAAAAGCCTTAATAGATAATTTTGGTTCTATAGATGAGTTTAAAAAGTCGTTTTCTGCAGCGGGTGTTGGTCAGTTTGGTTCGGGATGGTGCTGGTTGGTCAAAAATGCTGATGGATCGTTAGCTGTTACTAAGACTGAAAATGGTGTTAATCCTCTTTGTTTTGGACAGACCGCTCTTTTAGGCTGTGACGTTTGGGAGCACTCCTACTATATCGATTTCCGTAATAAGCGTCCGGTTTATTTGTCCAACTTTTTGGATAATTTGGTAAATTGGGAAAATGTGGCAAGTCGCATGTAGTGGTAAAAATGTAATTAAATTATTTCAAGGCCCGCAGGGAATTCTCAGCGGGCCTTTCTGTTGATTATTAGGCCCTACGATTTAAACTGAATTGTGATTGGTTGGACATTATGACACGATCAGTTAAGGGCGTTTTGGCGATGCTGCTGGCCTGTTTTATATGGGGCTTCTCTCCGTTCTATTATTCCTACTTAACACATCTAAGCCCAGAAGAAATTCTTGCTCATCGAACGCTTTGGTCTGTTATCACATTCGTTTTTGTTATTCGGTTGACAGGTAGGCATCACGAAACTTTCCGTACGCTTAAGTCACCCAAAACATTAAGTTTAATTTTTTTGGCTGGCGTGATGATTGGAATAAATTGGTATGTATTTATTTTTTCTGTTGGAGCTGGACGAGTAACTGAATCGTCTCTTGGATATTATATTTTTCCGTTAGTCATGGTGCTTTTAGGGCTGGTGGTATTTCGCGAAACTTTATCGGGTCTACAATGGTTGTCGGTTTTGCTTGCTGTAAGCGCAGTCTTAGTTTTGACTTTTGGATTTGGCTCGCCACCTTGGCTAGCTGTAATTATCTCTCTAACCTTTGGTATTTATGGGCTGCTGAAGCGAATTATTGAGGTGGACTCGGTTGTATCAGTGACGCTTGAGGTGATCCTACTATTGCCTCTGGCGATTGCTTATCTGTTATGGCTCGGACGCATGCCAGACGCAGCCACGTTAGGCCTGTTAATGTTTTCAGGCATAATCACCGCAGGTCCACTTATGTTGATGACCTATTCTACCCAAATAGTACGCCTGGCTACGGTTGGATTAATTCAATATTTAAATCCAATTTTACAATTTTTCTGTGCAGTCGTTTTGCTTGGAGAGATTTTAACGGGATGGCATTTGGTAGCTATTGCCCTGATCTGGGTTGCATTAGTATTTTACACGTGGGCCGTGTTCAGTGCAGATCGCAACAAAGCTTCAATTTGATTTGAATCCTTGGCTACCTGAAAATGATTTCTTAGGTTTTTATTTGCAAACCCAGATCTAATTGCATGATCGATTAAATTTAGCATTGGGTGCCAATAGTCTGCTATATTTGCTATTATTATTGACTTCTTATGCAGATTTAGCTGTGACCAAGTCAGAATCTCAAAAAACTCTTCCATTGAACCGGCCCCACCAGGTAGCAGAACCACAGCGTCGCTATTAACAAACATCAATTTCTTTCGGCTATGCATATTATCGGTTATTATTAAACCTTCAGTGTCCTGGTCTACTTTTTCACTCTCTATTAAATGCTCTGGAATTACCCCAAAAGTGGTTCCCCCCTCTTTTTTAACGGCCCTGGCCACTGTACCCATTAGACCGGAACGTCCAGCTCCATAAACTAATCGCCATGAATTTTTTGCGATTATTTCGCCAAGCTCCTTAGCGGCTTCACCGAAGATGGTATCATTCCCCATTCTTGCTCCGCAAAATACACAAATTGATTGGGTCATTGATAAATCCCTCAGTTCTTGCTGGACAGGTGTTCTCTGCCTGATACCATGGCGCTATCGATTGGGGAATGGAATTAAATGAGTAACTCGGACGATAGCCAAGCTGATGGCAGAGAAAAAATATACTCAGTTATCTGGGGGGTGTTGATTTTTGCCGCTGTTGTTTGGTGGTTTTATCCACAAATAAGAGAACAAATACAGCCTAATCGGTCTCCAACAGAGATTGTTGTGCCTAACGAAGTCGTTGAAGAGCCTGAACAAGAAACTCCCTCAGAGGAGGCGGTAAATACTGAAACGTTGACTGCAACACAGACAGATACAG
>JAFMEA010000172.1 GCA_017856985.1 Planktomarina sp. | reverse complement strand
GCCAGCAAGCTAAAGGCGATCATTATGGCAGCGGTGCAAAGACATAGTGGAAGCCCCCCTAATTGGTAGGTTAAGCCGGATAAAATGGTGCCTACCAAACGTCCCGCAGCATTAGCCATATAGTAGAAGCCAACGTCCATCGTGACCCTATCTGTATTGGTAAAGCTAAGGATCAAAAAGGAATGTAGTGATGAGTTTACAGCAAATATAATTCCAAAAACTATGAGGCCCAGAATAATTATAGCAGTTAACGCCTTAGACGGTTCTGAAGAAAACCAGACAAAAATAGCAAGCAAAGCGGGCACATAAACCAGAAAAGAAACCCACCTTTTAGCTTGGATCAGCATCTGCGCATCCGTTCGTGATTGGGCCTTTAAAAAATGTGGTGCCCAACCTTGGATAATGCCATATGAAATTGTCCACAAAGCCATGAACGCTCCTATTACAAAAAATGCGGTGCGGTTACCTTCATCGCTCCCGTCTGAGAATACAGCATAGAAATATATAGGGATACCAACGACAAACCACACGTCTCGCGCTCCGAATAGGAATAAACGGGCGACACTTAGTAAATTTATCTTCTGGTTCTTCGAAAATATTTCAGACAGATTTACGCCCTTTCGACCAACTGGCAAACCTGTTGGCATAGTAAACAGGATCCCAATGAGTATCAGAAATAGAATTGCCGCCATCGCTAGTAGTGATGGTGCAAAGCCAAATATGCCAAGCAGCAAAGTGCCCAAAAGAAAGCCGGCTCCTTTTACTGAATTTTTTGATCCAGTTAGGATGGCAACCCATCGAAATAGTCCCTCACTCTCACTTGGAGCTAGGATTTTGACAGCACTTTTGGCACTCATCTTGGTTAAGTCTTTAGCCACGCCAGACAGCCCCTGCAGTGTCATCACAAAAACTACTGAGGCTGTGATGCTCCATGTTGGGTCTAGCTGAGCTAGTGCCAAAAGTGCCAATACTTGAAATAGTAAGCCTGCATAGAGCGTTGTTGGTAAACCGAACCGAGCTGCGATCCACCCGGCATATAGGTTTGTTGCGATGCCAGCGATCTCGTAAATAAGAAAGAGATATGCCAGTTGAATTGGGGTAAAGCCCAGTATGTGGAAATGCAGCAAAACTAACATTCGCAGAGCGCCATCTGTCAACATGAAGCTCCAATAGGCTGCCGTAATAAAAATATAGGCAGTAAATCCTTTGGGGTTTGTCACAGTTTTTTGCCAACCATTAGGGCCACATCGACTAAACGATGGGCATAACCATATTCATTGTCATACCAAGCATAGACCTTTAGCTGTGTTTCGTTAACAACCATGGTAGAGGGTCCGTCGATGATGGTGCTGCGGGTGTCATTCATGTAGTCTGAGGATACAAGCGGCCGTGTTTCGTAGCCTAAAATATTTTTTAGTGGCCCGTCGGCGGCGGCTTTGAAAAGATTATTTACTTCAGATACTGTTGTCTCGCGTACCATTTCGAAAACGCAATCGGTAATAGATGCGTTGAGTACTGGCACTCGCACCGCATGCCCGTTCAACTTGCCCTTCAGTTTGGGATATATCAACATAATCGCATTTGCTGATCCAGTCGAAGTAGGAATGAGATTGTTAAGGGCTGAACGGGCTCTCCTCAGATCTCTTGAAGGGCGGTCAACGATTGTCTGTGTGTTAGTCACGTTGTGGATTGTCGTAAATGCCCCATGCTTAATTCCTATTCCCTCCATCAGTACTTTAACCACTGGAGCCAGACTATTCGTAGTGCAGCTTGCTGCTGTGATTATTTGATGAGTGTCGCTGTCATATGTGTTTTCATTGACGCCATATACAATATTGGCTGTCGCTCCATCTTCTACTGGTGCTGACACAACAACTTTTTTAACGCCTTTCGAAAAGTAAGGGGATAGTTTTAACTCTGTTTTGAAAGCTCCTGTACAGTCGATTAACACATCTACGCCATCCAATGGCAGGTCCTGTAAGTTAGATTCTTTGGTTACTGGAATTCGGGTTCCGTCTATGGTTATTGAGTTCTCTTCTGTTGAAAAATCAGCATGCCATCGTCCATGTACAGAATCAAACTGCAGCAGATGTGCATGCATCTCTGGATCGCCTATTACATCGTTAATAAAAGCGATCTTAGCCCCGCGCTCCAGCAGTGGGCGCAGTACAAGTTTACCAATCCGGCCGAGGCCATTAAGAGCATAAGTAGTCATAAAAATTTATTCCTAGTGTAATTGTTAATTATATATCATCAAGCTTGGTAGTCACATTGAACTGCTGTTTTTACATTGACATTAACCGCTATATTGTTCCCCGCTTGGACTGGATAAATACCTATTGCTGTGCCTCCAAGTTCAATACCCCATTTATAAATTTAGATTATCATAAGCTAAATAGTCTGTTAGCCAACCAATAGTCATTTAGGTGCTATCTTCCTAATTTATCAAGTTTGATGTTTATTTTAATTTAAAAATGTAAATTTTTTTCAATGCTTTGTTTAGTTGCAGTTTTGAACCTGATACCCAAAAAAATTAGGTTTTAGCTTCAAAATAATCGCTTATGATGGGAGCCTGATTGAAGATGTAGGGGCAATTGTTATCTTTTATATAATCGCGTTAATATGGCCTAA
>JAFMEA010000052.1 GCA_017856985.1 Planktomarina sp. | reverse complement strand
AAAGTCACTCAAATTAACCCTTGCATAAAAGGAGCCGTCCACACATGACAGTACCGTCCCAAAGACTCTGACGTTAGACATGCGAGGTGCTGACAGACAAATGACAGTTCGCATCAGATTACTGTTGCAGCCTGACACTATTCACTCAATAGAAAAGCATTGCTTTTCTAGTTTATAGAGCCTTACGCTTTAGTTGAATATTATTAAAGGATACCAAAGCGTGACCGTAATTCATCAAAATACCGAAGTTGAAAACTCAATTTCAAAGGAAATGACCGTAAGCCTGTGCAAAGACCTTTCGATTGCATTGGCGAAATTTCCAAAAGTGCGTTTGGGCCATTTTCCAACCCCCCTAGAGCCGATGGATCGGCTCAGCGAACTTCTTGGTGGTCCCCGCCTTTGGGTCAAACGTGACGATTGCACTGGGCTTTCGTCTGGCGGAAATAAAACACGTAAACTCGAATATTTGATGGCTGATGCACAGCAGAGCGGCGCCGATACGATCATCACCCAGGGCGCAACTCAGTCAAATCATGCCAGACAAACCACAGCCGCCGCCGCTAAAATGGGGATGGATTGCCACATATTGCTTGAGGACCGCACCGGTTCGAATGATCCAAACTACATTTTGAACGGCAATGTTCTGCTGGATCGATTGCATGGTGCAAGTGTTTCCAAACGCGGCAGCGGTGCGGATATGAATGGCGAAATGGAGGCCGTCGCTGAGTGTCTGAAGCAAGATGGTAAAAAGCCATACATCATTCCTGGCGGTGGTTCCAATCAGATTGGAGCTTTAGGTTATGTTAACTGCGCTCGCGAATTGGCAGAGCAGGCCGTGGAAATGGGTCTGAATATTGACGCTTTGGTGCACGCAACCGGCAGCGCCGGTACGCAAGCAGGACTGGTTACAGGTCTCACCGCCATTCAAAGTACGATTCATCTTCTCGGGATTGGTGTTCGTGCGCCACAAGAAAAACAAGAACAGATGGTCTTTGATCTGGCTGTGAGAACGGCAGATTACCTGGGAAGAGGGCTGATCATTGAACGGAGCAGTGTGCGAGCCAATACAGATTATGTGGGTCCAGGATATGGCCTGCCAACGAATGGCATGATTGAAGCTGTCAAATTGCTCGCCCGTACCGAAGGCCTTTTGTTTGATCCTGTCTATTCCGGTAAAGGTTTGGACGGTCTCATCGCGCAAACCAAGGCAGGGTATTTCGACGGAATGGAAAATGTTGTCTTCCTCCACACCGGAGGGAGCGCTGCCCTATTTGGTTACTCAGAAACTTTTGAACTACCGGGCTACACTCAATAAAAATGAAAAAAGTACAAAAATTCAACAAAGAGACTAACTCTATGTCACTCAAAACCACACTCGTAACAGCCACCTTTCTGACTACTATAAGTCCCACTGTCTAGGCAGTTAGGGTTTCTATTGAACCATTACTTGCGATAAAATCGCAAGGTAAGATACAGTGTAAAACAAGGGCTATAGTCCGCTTTGATTGAAAGTTTTGAGATGAAAACAGTTCCTCTTGTCGGATACAGTAGTGCGCTTTCGGGGCGTTCGGGTGACCAGATTGATTTTAAAGTGTCCTCAGAGGCACAATCCCCATATCAGGCTCGGCTATTTCGCTCGATCTGCGCGGATCCAAATCCGGCTGGTGCGGGACTCATCGAACACGCCTGCGACGATTACTTCCCGGCCCAAAGCTTTGCATCACGCAAACAACGCTTTTGTCCCGGATCCCATGCTGTCAGCGCTACGCCTGTTCCGCTCAAGGCGCTGTCTACAACGTCAGTTTCTGTTCGCATTTTTCCAACCATGATCAGTGATATTTCTCAGACAATTATGTCGTTTGGACAATTTTCACTGAGCTTGACCCCACAAGGGAATGTCGTTTTGCAAATGGGGAACGCGCAGATTGCGACACCTGATCTTCTTCCCCTGCACAGTTGGTATCAACTTGATGCGACAGTACAGGCCTCTGGCGAGATGACGATCAGCGCGACGTCGGTGTCAAGCAATACGATCAAATCAGAGGCTGCGACCAAAAGCACCATGGCATTGGACTTAAACCAACAAGACGTGGTGGTGATTGCCGCCAACCTGACAGATGGTAAGACCCACAATTGTTTTAACGGCAAAATCGAAGCGCCTAGTATTAGTGCCGATGGCAATATAATAGCCGCTTGGGATTTTGCACAGAACATTTCGGGAATGACGGTTCCGAGTCATGGCGCACTGCAAGGCTGTCCTGATTTGCAATTGGTACATGCGCCAACAAGGGCAGTGACAGGCGCGCTTTGGGATGCCAGTGAAATGAATTGGCGACACAAGCCGGAACATTATGGAGCAATTGCGTTTCATCAAGATGAAATATACGACTTCAATTGGGAAACGGATTTTAGTTTTGTGATACCGCCAGAATTGCCGTCCGGCGCTTATGTCATGCGGATCAGTTGTGGTGAAAATTACGATGCGATCCCGTTTTTTGTCTGTCCCGAACTGGGCAAACCAAACGCAAAACTTTGTGTTTTGGTGTCGACTTTTACATATGTAATTTATGGTAACCATGCCCGACCGGACTTTGATTTATCGTGGCTAGATCGGATCAAAGATTGGAATGCCTATCCACACAACCCAGCTGTATTTCCACAATATGGGTTGTCGACTTATAATAATCATGCGGATGGTTCGGGTATTTGCCATGCGTCGCACAGGCGGCCATTATTTAATATGCGCCCTGGTTATTTAACATTTGGTCAATCAAGCTGTTCTGGATTGCGTCATTTTCAGGCCGACAGTCATTTGATTTCGTGGTTGCATGCCAAGGGTATCGACTATGATATTATCACAGATGACGAATTGCACACCGATGGCGTTGACGCCATCCGCGATTATGCAGCCGTAGTCACAGGCAGCCACCCTGAATATCACACGTTGAGAACTCTGGATGCGCTTACCGAATATCGTGATCACGGTGGCGCATTGCATTATCTAGGAGGTAACGGTTTTTATTGGCGTATTGCGCGCCATCGCGAAGATCCTGCTTTATTGGAAATTCGACGTGCGGAAGACGGACTTCGGGCTTGGGCTTCGCAACCCGGCGAATATTACAATGCGTTTGACGGCGCTTATGGTGGGTTGTGGCGGCGTAGCGGCAGGGCTCCTCAAAAGCTGGTTGGGATTGGATTTACAGCTCAAGGCATATTTACGGGAATGCCGTATAACCGAGTTTGTCGCGATCCAGATTTTGACTGGATTTTTGAAGGTATCGATGAAGATGTGTTTGGTGATTTTGGTTTTAGTGGCCATGGGGCTGCCGGATTTGAGCTGGACCGGATAGATCCGATGCTGGACAGTACGCACAACATTACCATTCTTGCGCAATCTTATGATACTGATAATGAATTTATGTTGGTCCCGGAAGAGCAACTGACACATTTAACCAATTTGTCAGGGGGCCCAGAAGAAGAGGCCAAGCGCGCCGATATGGTGTATTTTGAAACCGTGGGTGGAGGCCATGTGTTCTCTGTTGGATCTATTACCTTTTGTGGCAGCCTGCCATGGAATAATTTTGACAATTCAATTTCGCAGCTTTTGTTAAATGTTTTGTCCCGCAGCCTTGATCAGGATTAAAAAATTGTGACTCTATCCCAGAATACTATTGAAATTTGGTCGCGTCTGGGTGCCGAATGTGGCCTCTAACGCAGCTCCAATGCGCAGCGTCAACGCTTCTTGAGATGCGCGCGCAGCGATCTGAAGGCTGGTTGGTAGGCCTGTTGGCGTGGGCTGAGTTGGCATAGCTAAGGCACACATATCGAGATAATTGAACGGTCGGGTGAAATGTCCAGGCGATACGTCTTGATCAATTTCTGACAGCAAGGGAGCGGCCGAAATAATGGTCGGTGTCAGCAAGGCGTCAAAGCCTGTGAGTGCCTTATTAAACTGCTGCATATCTTTTTCTCGGGTCCGCAGGCGTTGTTGGTGAGACGCATGTGTCATCATACGCCCGGTCAACATACGCTTACGTACATCTTCATCTACTCGACGACTTGGGTCTTCATACAGGTTTTTGTGGTGAGCATAGCCTTCGTATATCGTCAGGGCACCGTTCGCATTGGCAAGATCACCATAACGCTGCGGCGCTGTAAAGACCTCTATCTCGACTCCAAGCGCCATAAGTCTCCTGACCGCATCATCGTAAGCCACCAACACGTCGGGGCTGCAGTGATTGCGTTCGCAGGCATCTAAAACGCCTAATTTTAAACCTGACACGTCGGCCTGAAGGCAGGCAAATAGATCAGACTTTTCCTGAAAGTCGTGATCGATAATTCTGGCTTTGTGGCCTTGCATAATCGCCAGCATCAGGGCTGTATCAGTTACCGATCTGGTCATTGGACCTGGGGTGTCCAATGTGTCTGAAAGTGGCATAATACCATCTACTGGCAAACAAGATTTGCTTACTTTTAAACCCGTTAAGCCGCAAAATGCAGCCGGCAAACGAATAGACCCACCAGTGTCTGTGCCGGTCGCGCAAACGCTCAGGCCCGCTGTTACGGCCACCCCTGAGCCCGAAGAAGAGCCCCCAGGAACACGTGGATTATTTAAATCCCATGGATTTAAAGGAGTACCCATGCGCTGGTTGGTTCCCCAACCACCCAAAGCACTTTCAACCGTCTTAGTTTTGCCTAGCAAAATGCCACCCGCAGCGAGAAGTCTGCGCACAATTGTACCACTTTCAGTCGAGCGGCGATTTTTTTGCTCGATGGATCCGCAGGTAGTGATCTGGTTTTTTAATTCAAAAATATCTTTTAATGCAAATGGTATGCCGTGGAACGGCCCGATCCTGCCAGTAGTCGCAAAGGCGCTATCTGCCGCTTGCGCTGCTCGCAATGCCTCATCAGCATAGACCACTTGAAAACTGCCCAAGGTGGGGTCTAAACGTGCGATCCTGTTTAACTGAGAGCGGACGACATCGCTAGGCTTTAGGCTACCTTTACTAAACGCCGTCGAGAGCGCGGTTATGGACATAAAAGCATGGGATAAATCATCCATGGTATCCGACATTACGTTTAGGTCCTTCTAAAACAGGGCGCTCGCGATCATAAATTGGCTTAGCGCTCCCAGTGTTGCCCTGGAACAGCAGCCAGAAGGTCACGGGTATAGCTGTGTTGTGGTGAATCAAAAATATCAGCAGTAGCACCTGTTTCAACGATTTCGCCATACCGCATCACCGCCAAGCGGTCACAGACCTGTGCGGCAACCCTCAGATCGTGGGTGATAAAGACCATAGATAGATTCATTTTAGTTCGTATTTCATCCAGCAAACTCAAGATCTGGGCTTGAATCGATACATCGAGAGCCGATACAGGTTCGTCCGCCACAAGAATTTCGGGGTTCAATGCCAAGGCGCGGGCGATACCAATTCGCTGTCTCTGTCCACCAGAAAATTCGTGTGGATAGCGATTGAAAGCGCGCTCATCCAGGCCAACAATTTCAAGCAATTCAAGAGTGCGGGCTTCGGCCTCCTCTTGGGTTGCGCCTTGAATGATAGGTCCTTGCCTGATGATCTGGCCAATTTTTACCCGCGGGTTCAATGACGCAAAGGGGTCTTGAAATACCATTTGTATTTTTGCCCGCCACGGTCGCATTTCAGCACGGTTTAAATCACAAATATTGACCTCATTAAGTATGATTTGACCGCTATCGCTGTCCATTAACCGTATAATACAGCGCGCAAGCGTCGATTTTCCAGACCCACTTTCACCAACAACCCCGAGCGTTTCACCGCGGCGTAATTCAATCGTGACATCTTTTACAGCATCCACAACGCGGCTTGGTTTGCCAAACTTAAAAAAGCTGGAGCCACCACCAAAAGTTTTGTTTACATTCTTAACTTCAAGCACTGTCTCTTCTGAGCGCGCTCTTGCTGAGCGCGGCAATAAGCTTGGAACTGCGGAAATCAGCGCTTGTGTATAAGGGTGTTCAGGATTGTTGAGGACCTTATCAACAGTACCTGTTTCAACCACGTGCCCGTATTGCATGACCGCCACACGGTCGGCAATATCAGCCACAACACCAAAATCATGGGTTATAAAAAGCACACCAGTCTGGTGTTCAGCCTGCATGTCGCTTATTAATTTCAAGATTTGGGCCTGCGTTGTCACATCGAGCGCCGTTGTTGGCTCATCGGCAATAAGAATTTTTGGCTCAAGCGCCAACGCCATAGCAATCATCGCTCTCTGACGCTGCCCACCAGACAACTCGTGGGGATAGGAGTTAACGATTTGCGCGGGGTCAGGCAGCTGTACGTCGTCTAGCAGTTGTATAGCCCGCTCGCGTCGTTCAGCTGCAGACATGGATACGTGATAACGAAAAATCTCATCGATCTGACTTCCAATGGTCATGACTGGGTTTAGTGCAGTCATTGGTTCTTGAAATATCATCGAAATTTCGCTTCCACGTATTTCGCGCAGGCGCCGTTCGGTGACCTTTGTCAGGTCTTCACCACAAAAATCTATTTGGCCTTGAGAGACCTTAACATGAGGGGCTGGTAGAAGTCCCATCAGCGCTCGCGCAGTCAAAGATTTTCCCGAGCCACTCTCGCCCACGATGCATAGGGTCTCACCAGGGGCAAGATCAATACAAAGGTTTTCCACTGCCAATAACCGTTCGGATCCTTCAGGAAGGCTAATATCAACGTTGGAAATTTTCAGTAAGCTATTGGTCAATTGCGTTCCCTCAAGCGTGGATTTAAGGCGTCATTTAATCCTTCACCAACTAAGTTGATGGCTAAAACAGTTATTAGAATGGCGATGCCGGGGAAAGTACAAATCCACCAAGCAACTCTAAGCATTGAGCGGCCATCACTAATTTGAAAGCCCCAACTCATCACATTTGGGTCACCTAATCCTAAAAAGGCCAAACCACTCTCGATCAGGATTGCTGTCGCTACCATTAGGGAGCCAATTACGATAATTGGGCTCAAGCAATTAGGTAACATTTCTTTAAGCATTATACGGTAATCGCCCATTCCTAGTGTATGACATGCCTGCACAAATTCACGATTCTTTAGTGCTAAAAATTCACCCCTAACCAGACGTGCTACCGCTGGCCAGGAAACTACAGTTATTGCAATAACTACACTCTCAATAGATGGTTTTATTATGGCCACCAATAGTATCGCAAAGATAAATGAAGGGATGGTTTGAAAAACCTCAGTAACCCGCATTAAGACATCGTCCACGAGCCCTCCGTAATATCCAGCAAGTGCACCAAAGATTACTCCAATAAGTACAGCCGCAAAAGTTGCAATTAAACCGATAAGAAGTGATGTTTTAGCACCGTGCGCTATGCCAGAAGCTACATCGCGGCCAATAGAGTCACTACCTAATAAAAATCCGTTTTCGCCAGGTTTAGAAAGTGGGTACTGTGAATAAAGAAAAGGATCACCAGGGTAAATCAGACTGGCGATTGATGCCACAAATATTACTAAGCAGAGGATCAATAATCCAAGCACAGCTGATCTGTTGCGTGAAAATCGTTTCCAAAAATCGTTCATTTTAATTAACCTCGATTCTTGGATCCAGAATACAATAAATAACATCAACAACTAGATTTACTGCAACAACAAGAACAGAGGACAAAAGAAAAATACCCAGCAAAAGGTTCAAGTCTCGAGCAAAAAGAGACTCGAATGCGAGCATACCCAAACCTGGCCAAGCAAAAACAGATTCAACAATCACTGAGCCTCCGATTAAGGCTCCAACCTGTACCCCTGCCATCGTCACTACTGGTAAAAGTGCGTTGCGCAGTACGTGCACGAAAGTAATTCGACGTTCGGACAAACCTTTTGCACGTGCTGTGACCACATAGTCTTGACCGTATTGCTCCAGCATCGAAGCTCTCATCATCCGAGTATAGAGTGCTAGGTAAAATAGTGATAGGGTAATTGTTGGTAATACAAGGTGGTGTGCGATATCCTTGACTCGATCAAAACCTTCGTAAAATGCAGCGCTATTTTCCATACCGCTAGTTGGAAACCAATCATTTTTTATTGAGAACACAATGATCATCATCAGTCCAACCCAGAACAGGGGAGTGGCGTAGGTGATTAAGGCGAAGACGCTAATTAGCGCGTCTTTCCATGTGTTTAAATTAACGGCTGCAAGCAACCCGAGTAAGATCCCAAAACCCACAGCGATTATAATTGTGCTGGTCATTAAAAGCAGCGTTGCCCCAAATCGGTCGAATATTAGTTCATGGACAGGCATTTCATGCCTAAATGAATAGCCAAGGTCCAATTGAACTACATTTTTAAGGTAGACGGCTAATTGTACAGGCAGTGGCTGATCGAGACCAAACTTTGCGCGCATTTTTTCCATGTATTCTGGGGTTGCAGACCCCGCTTCGCCAGCGAGTACGTCTACCGCGTCGCCTTCGGCTAAATTAAGCAGGAAAAAGTTCATTACAACGATGGCAAGAATAATGGGAATACCCTGCATCAAACGTCTTGCAACATAGTGCAGAATTTTATTTGATCTGTTCATACCTACTTCATCTTTGACGCTAAATTTAGCTATACTGCTTTGTTTTATAATAATAAAAAAGATGAGCTGGGATGGCCCAGCTCATCTATGGTATATTTTATTCTTCGAGATAAGCGTCGCCAAAGGAAGAATACGCCCCCATGGCTGAACCGTACGCCCCCTTTAGTTTCGTATTGTAAACTGTCAGAAACTCTAACTCAAAGAGGTTTACAACCGGCATGTCTCTAGCCAGAATATTTTGTATTTCCAAGTATATTGCTGATCTACTTTCAGCATTCGGCTCTTTCATTCCCGCTCCAAGCAGCGCATCCAGACCTGCATTGCTGTAACGCGACGAGTTCACGAAGTGAGTACCCTTGCGGATCATATTTGTGCCATAGTGGCGGTGGACACCAAGAACCGGGTCAGCCAATTGGTAGAAATAGTTCAGGTTCATTTCGAAATCATAATTGTGGTAAATTCGCTTTAACCATGTTGGAACATCTTCGTACCGAAGTTCGACTTGGATTCCGATCTCACCTAGCACCTGCTGAATGTATTGACCTCCGCGCTTCCAATCTTCGCCGTATGGAATTAAGTCGAACATCGCCTTCATCCTAACGCCGTCGCTGTCTTTTTTGTAGCCTGCGTCATCGAGCATTTTATTGGCTGCTGCTACGTCTCCATTTGCAGGATAGTGAGGCATTTTTGCATGAAGGCCAGTTGCGGCAAAATTGCTCGAGAGCGCGCTTGTTGCTGGATTTCCATAGCCAAAAAAGATCGTATCCAACATGAATTGCCGGTCGATAGCAGTGGAGATGGCACGACGCACCACGGCATCCGTGAACGGGCCTTCCTTGGTATTAAACTCGATCAATGCCATTGGATTAATCATCGAGTAACCATCTGTAGTAATTGAGATATTATCTTTTTCTTTATTCAGTCGAACCGCTTCAACGTTTGATACAGCGTTGTATGCGGCATATAGGACCTCACCTTTCTCCATGGCTGACGCACGAGTCGAGGCGTCTGGAATAAATCTACCGACGATCCTATCGATGTAAGGGCGACCCTCTTTCCAGTAACTTTCATTTTTATCTAGCCGTATATATTGACCTTTTTTCCACTCAGTGAATTTAAAGGGCCCTGTACCAACTGGATTGTTAGCCAGTTTCGCGCTTTTAATATCTTCTCCCTCAAGAAGATGCTTTGGTACCATTGGCGACTCATATGCTGATAGTGCACGCAGCATATAGGGCGCCGGGTTATCGAGGTTTAGAACTACAGTATGGGCATCCGGAGTATCAATACTAGAAACTTCTTTGAATGAGTTCGGACCCCGAGGGTGAACTTTTTTCAAAACATCCATGATCGTGAATTGGACGTCTGCTGATGTAAAGGGCTCGCCGTCGTGCCACGTTACTCCCTTGCGCAGATTAAATGTCACAGTCTTGCCGTCTTCGCTCATATCTACGCTCTCGGCTAAAACAGGGATCATTTTGCCGTCATTGTCATAGTCGAATAAGCCATCATATATTTTTGGGCCTAACAGGCCGATCGGGCCAGATGTTGACACATATCCTGCCATCGTAGGCGGTTCTGGCTGGACCAGAAATACTAACGATCCACCAGACTGTTGCGCATAAACAGCGCCCCCGCCAAAGGTAATCGCTGCAGTCATCATGACGGCATTCATAAATTTTGTTATCTTCATTTATATTCTCCTTTTGGTGATTGCGCAAAAAATGCGCATCTATTTGAATATATGACGCTCAATAATTCCATTCAAAAATACTACGATTTAAAATCTAAAGAAGTCAACATAAGCTTTCATCTAAAATTAAGCGCTTCTTTTCAGTTGGATAGTACGAAATTTATTTAATAAATGTGAATTAGGAAGAGCTGAATAAAGGTTCTTAATTTATATCACACAACTATCTTTTAGCGTAATAGTAATGGCTACAATGCTTAGACTGCGCTTTAAAAGCTTATAATTCCATCGTTGCAAATTCACACTTGCTCAGATTTAGTTCCACAAGATAGGTGCGCTATAGGTATGTTTGAAAAACACCAAGTGCGAAAAAGCAATAATTAAGGAGACTAATTTGACCCAGCTTGATCGCGACCTGCTAACCTCCAGCCATTGGGGAACCTACTGTGTTGATGTCACTGACGGGCATGTAACTGCGCTTCGTGATTTTGGACAAGACCCAGATCCATCACCAATTGGTCACGGAATTGTTGATGTGTTGAATGGCCCGACCCGAATTACTGCGCCGATGGTACGCAAAGGCTGGCTAGAAGGTGGCCCAGGGGCCGCACCAGACAAGCGTGGAGGTGACGAATTCATCGAAGTCAGCTGGAATGAAGTTAACGACTTGATCGCAAAAGAATTGAGCCGAGTGAAGCGCTCTCACGGTAATAGCGCTATTTACGCAGGCTCCTACGGCTGGGCAAGTGCCGGTCGCTTTCATCATGCGCAAAGTCAACTGAAACGGTTTTTGAATTGTATCGGCGGCTACACAAGCTCAAAAAACACCTATTCATATGCAGCAGCTGAGGTTGTTGTCCCACATGTAATTGGTGACTTTAATGGGTTCTTAAATAATTGTACTAGTTGGGAAAGCATAACTTCTGATTGTGAGTTATTTGTGGCCTTTGGCGGGGTACCATTAAAGAACGGACAGATAAGTCAAGGTGGTGTTGGAGCACATGTGCAAAAGAGTGGGCTGCGGTCCGCAGTCAATGCCGGCGTAAAATTTGTTAATATTTCTCCTTTGAGGTCCGACCTATTGTGCCAATTTGAGGGAGAGTGGCTTGCTTTACGACCCTCCACAGATACGGCGCTGATGTTGGGCCTAGCGTATGTTCTTGTAAATGAAGGACTACAAAATCAAGACTTCCTTGATCGCTATACTGTAGGTTTTGAAATCTTTTCCGCCTATTTGTTAGGTGATAGTGATGGGGTGCCTAAAACAGCTGAATGGGCAGCTGAAATTTGTGACTTACCTGCCCAAGACATCCGCGCGCTGGCTCGACGCATGGCTCAAAGCCGTACGATGATTTCGGTGGCATGGGCATTGACGCGGCAAGACCATGGAGAGCAGCCATTTTGGGCTGCTATCACACTGGCTGCGATGCTGGGGCAGATTGGCTTGCCGGGAACTGGCATTGGTTTTGGTTATTCAGCCACTAATAATGTTGGACTCGCTCGGTATCAAATTGACTACGCTTCCTTTCCCCAGGGGCAAAATGCAGTCAAAGACTTTATCCCAGTCGCCCGTTTAACTGATATGCTGGAAAATCCCGGCGATACCTTTTCATATAACGGAAATTTCTATAAATATCCTGATATACGGCTTGTTTGGTGGGCGGGTGGAAATCCATTCCATCACCATCAGGATCTAAACCGTATGCGTCGCGCTTGGGCACGACCAGAAACTATCATCGCCAACGAGTGGTGCTGGAACGCCCTAGCACAACACGCAGACATAGTTTTGCCCTGCACTACGACACTTGAACGCTCTGATATCGCCATGACGCCGAAGGACCCCTATATCGTGGCTATGGATCGTGCAATTAATCCGGTCGGTAAATCTCGTGACGACCACAGCATTTTTTGTGGAATTGCAGCCAAAATGGATGTGGAAGAAAATTTTACGGAAGGTCGCAGCCCACAGGAGTGGCAGCGATGGATTTGGGATGTATCTCGCCAGCAAGCCGCAAAAGTTGGTGTTACTCTGCCTGATTGGGATACTTTTCAGAGATGCGGCTGGATTAAAGTGCCAAAACCCGATCTTCCAATTATTATGATGGAGAAGTTTCGTGCTAATCCCAAAAAACACCCACTTTCAACGCCTAGTGGGAAAATTGAAATTCACTCTGATACTATAGCTAGTTTTAATTACAAGGATTGCCCCGGCCATCCGGTATGGCTAGAGCCCGAGGAATGGCTTGGAAATGCGTCGCCCCTCCAACTTCATATGATATCAAACCAACCGCGCAATAAATTACATAGCCAACTTGATCATGGATCCGTTAGCAAGTCAGATCGTCCCAAGGGAGTAGAGCCTATGACTATGCACCCGAGGGATGCAGCTGCGCGTGGGCTTGAGGCGGGACAAATCGTACGATTGCACAATTCCCGTGGGGCCTGTCGTGCTCAGCTTACGATCAGTGAAACTATCCGTTTTGGCGTAATCCAAATAGCCACTGGAGCTTGGTATCAGCCTGATGGTGATACCTGCCAGCATGGAAATCCAAATGTATTGACGCTTGATAAAGGGACCTCGCAATTGGCACAGGGGCCGATTGCTCATTCATGCCTCGTAGAGGTCCGACCAGAGTAATCTATGCAAGAACCTAACAGAGCAGGAGTTCAATCTAAAATGATTGTCCAATTGGGTGGCTGGTCGGTACACGCTACACCCTATTTCAGCATCGGTAGCCTAACCTCTAACAGCTCCTATCCGGGTGCTGCCAGACGAATGAGAACTCGCATCGGATTACTGGCGCAGCCTAAATCTATGCGCTCAATAATTGGCGCCACTCAGTAAGAGCGGCGGTTCGATTGAG
>JAFMEA010000171.1 GCA_017856985.1 Planktomarina sp. | reverse complement strand
GCCTTTGTTGCCTTCATGGTTGGCACGCCCGGGCCAGCCAATTTGATTGTGATGCTTGCCGGGGTTCGCCAAGGGCTGCGTCAATCTATTGGCTTTATTCTGGGGCTGATTGTTGGCAAAATTGCGCTTAATCTGTTTATTGGATTTGGCTTTGGCCTTGTTTTGGCCGAAGCGCCTGTCTGGCAAATGCTGTTCAGCTATGTCAGCGCTGGTTATATGATCTGGTTGGCGTTGAAATCATGGCCAGCAAGCGATGTCGATACTAGCAACGCCGAGCCGCCTGCACAGGATCATTTCCGGTTTCGTAACGGTTTGTTTGTTCATCCGTTAAACCCCAAAGCATGGGTTATGTGTGTTCTGGCATGGGGTAATTTTGCCCCAGCTCTTGGTGATTTTTTGGTTCAATTGCCTGTTGTTATCTTGACCTTTGTCTTTTGCCAACTTTGTTTACACACCCTTTGGTGCTGGCTTGGGACGATTATGGGCAAAAGCCTTCGCAATAATGTGCGGCTAACACGCGCGATGATCATCATAACCGTAGTTATTGTAATCACAGTTATCTTGTATTGAGCCAGCGTGCATAATTCGTTAACTATCTGTAGGCATGAGGCTTTGAATTGTTTGGCTTCCAAAGCTTCCAATATGTTTTAGAGTGAGCAGAAAACTTATTTGTTCGCGACTTTTAATATCGCGGTCTACAGAAGGATCTTTTTCATAATTGATGCTGAAGTATAAGCAATCCTGCGGGCCACCATTCCAAGAGAGTCCTGCTGTCATTTTTTTGCCAATAAGCTTATTGTTCAATTCTCCCCAGCTTTGTGATCCGTGAAAAGTCCACTCCCCAGAGGATATGGAAGCACTCGAGAGTGTAGGATTGGTTTTTCCACGAGTTAAATCCCAAACCTGGCCAACAGAAAACGTTCCAATTCCAGTTAATGTGTCAGAGTATGAGGTTGAGAGCTCCTCTGCATCATAGCTTCCGTTAAAATATCGTCTGTCCAACTGATTATGCGACAAACTCAAAGAACCACTTCCAAGATTGGTTGTAATTGACGCCCTTGACTCTAATAAGGTTTGATCACTAGACGATATTCGACCTGTCCACCTGATCTTTTGCCCGCTCAAAGGGCTTATTGAGAGACTTGAAACATAGTCTGAGCGTTTGTTATTGGGCTCAAGAGATGTTCCTGGGCTCAAATCACCGTGTAAAGTTTTACTAAACCCAATAAATCCAGACGCTTCACCTAAAAGATTGTCAGTGGTTACAACTGAAATGCCCAAGTCTAATCGGGTTCCTGGAAGTGCGTAGTCCTTGCCCTGATAACGATTCAACAAAAATAAATTTGCTTCATCGATACGGTAATCACCTGCGTCTCGATTGGGAATTTTTGATGCTCTATCATTTCCGCCAACATAAGCGAGCCGAGCTAAGGGCTCGATAACTGCTCTCCGACTTTCACTTTTTACTGTGATTGGTATCTGCCAGCCAACTGAAAGTGCTGGAGTTGCAAAGGCGTGATCACCAATTACTGCGTCTACATCATTTGGCTTTGTGTGGATACTGTAGTAATCACCTGTAATGTTTGCCTTATAGTTTGCGATACCAAGTGGAAGGTGAAAGTCTTCTGCCACTTCTAAAACGCCGCTCCATCTTGCCATGTCATGACCTTGATCATTATCCAACTGTATGGCACTGAGTTCCTTACGCAAACTTTGGTTTTTTCGCCAACCTTTTTCAACTTTTTCATAAAAAATGGAGGGCAAAACAGTTGTCTCATCAAGAGTCTTATTGCTAGCTAGCAATGATTGACGGTCTGACACCTCGACGTGGTAATAACGATTATCAACTATTCTTGATGCTGTGATATTCGATTTCAATGATGTATTCGGATTGAAGTTATAACGGCGCATAAACGTGTCTTGGCTGGTTCGCTTTAGTTGGGCCGAAACGTTCCATCCATTGCCGATTTGGCTCGAGTAGGCCGCATCGACCGCACCAACAAACTCACGCGGCTCTTTATATGTCTCAACGTTGGCGGTAATGACAGATGCATTTAGGTCAGCTTTATCCCAGAGTTTTCGATAATCAGTTCTCAGGCTATAACCAAGGCGCTGGTATATGTTTGCATTAAACGTTGCATCACTTGTTTGGTCTATTATCCTGTAGTAAGGGATGATTGTTGTTAGCCCCTTTTCGGCGCTTAGAGTAGCGCGAGGAGTTAGAAAACCTGATCGGCGCCTGACCGCCCAGTCGGGATGGCTTAGAAAAGGTAAATATCCGATCGGCACATTCAGCACATTCATGCGCATGTTATAGTGAGTGATGGTTTGGGTTTTTTCATTCCGCACAGTTTGACTAGCTTTAATATCCCATAAAGGCCGTTCACCATTCAAAAAATCACATTTGCATGGGGTAAAACGGCTGGCGTCAAAAATGCCTCTATCGCCAGCAATGCGGTCAGCATGATCGGCCGATATCCACTCGCCAGTGGTAAAGTTTGAAATGATGGTCTCGGCAAGAATATGCGAAAATTCGGTATCTATTTCCATAATCGCAGCGTTGGTGACGGTGCCATCGCCATCAATATGAACAACGTTACCGCGGGCAATGGCTTTGTTCTGGTTGCGGTAATAGGTCACTTCATCGGCGCGCAAGGTGTTATT
>JAFMEA010000170.1 GCA_017856985.1 Planktomarina sp. | reverse complement strand
TGGCGCAGTGGACAGGCCTGGCGCTTACCCGATAGCAGGCTTGGCTACACTTTCTGAAATTTTAAGTGTTGCGGGTGGGACAGTTGATGGGGCTGATCTTACTAAAATTAACATAATACATTACAAAGCTGAGAATGGGCGTCTCCTCGCTGGGTCTAGTCGAGGCGTAAATATTTTGGATGAAGATCCGACGTTAATTTTACTTGACGGACAATATACGGTGATGGTTCCGTTCCTCATAAACGATGCTTCGAGTGGAACAATTTCGTTAAGTGGAGAGGTTCTACAGCCCGGGGACTATATCTTTTCACGATCAGAAACTTTACAAGAAGTCATTGAGAAAGCAGGTGGGCTTTCTCGAACAGCCTATCCTCTCGGAGTGGTGTTGTCACGTCAAGCAGTGAAAGAGCAACAGCGTGAGGCCAATAAGTTACTGGCTGGCGAAGTTGAAGCTTCTATACTTCAGCTCTCTCAATCTGATGTCGCCGGTGCGCAAGATCAGGTGCTAGCAATTTTAGGTTTTGCAGAAAGGCTAAGAGATCAAGAGGTGACCGGTCGTCTTACGGTCAACGTTCTGATTTCTGATCCGTCAGCACCCGTTTTCTTGGAGGATGGTGACCGGGTTTACGTGCCCAAGAGGCCTTCATACGTATCGGTTATTGGTTCAGTTCAGAAGGAAACAATGGCTTCCTACTCATCAAATAAGACTTTTCCTGATTATATAGCATCGGCAGGTGGATTAAACAGCGGTGCAGATAAGAAAAATATCTATGTGCTGCTCCCAAATGGAGAAAGCTTAAAGGCCACCAAGGACGTTGTAGTACCCCCGGGTGCAGTTGTGGTGGTTCCACCAAAAACAGATAAGCTTTCAATCCTTGGACTTACAGATATCATCTCTCGCGTTATGGGTAATATTGCGACCTCGGTCCTAGCCATCAATAATGTTAATTAAATTACCAATTTGGACTATGGCACTAACCTGTATTTTGAGTGCCAACAGCTTGCTCGCAGAAGACAATGGGGAGCTTATAATTCAAACTACAGAGGATATGGACGTAAAAACGGTTGAGGCCTTCTTTGATGACTATCCCGATGCTGATAAGATCACATGGGCTCCTTTGGAGCGCAATATTACGAGACTGGCTCTTAATATTCCTCGGGATGGGTTCAAAAGGGCGTCAGAGTTTAAAGATGGGAACTCTCTTTTTCATTTGAGTAGCATTGATGACTTAGGTTTGCGATTTCATGACTCTGATATGGTTTCGATTGGGTTTAATTTAGCAAGTGATGGATACCTCATAGAGGCCCACCGTGACCTTAGCGAAGGGCTTGCAGCAGGCCTATCGGTAGAATATCTGGACAAACTTAAGTTTGGTGGGTTCTTTAATAAATCTTTATCCTACAACAATATAATGTTTAGTACGACAGTAGGCTACGACACTAACGCTACCGGATATATTGGAGGAGAGGCGGTTCAGTTAAGCAGTGATGAAGGGTCAGAGTTATTCAGTCGTATGAATTTTTCAACGGAAAATGATGATAGCAACTTAGGCTTCGGGAAGACATGGTTTGACGTCCAGTTTGATCTTGATCAAACGCTTATTGCGCAATGGGATAATAAAGGGTGGACTGGGGGGTTCTTATTTAGCAAGGCTCAGAGTGGGACCAAGTTTACACTGGGGCTTGTGGACATTGACCAAGAATTTAAACCCAAAGTATACGCAGACTTTGCAATCCCATTAGAAAAGTTAGGAAACTTTTCGTCAAAAATCCTTCTAAGATCAAGTGGGTTAAAGTCCCAATATCTTCCGCAAAAAAGCCTTAAGTCTTTTAGGCGTCTAGAACTCTCACGCCAGTGGCGGGATGCGATGGATTTTAGTTCGAAAAATTGGAATTAGCAGGATGGTTTCTAGACCTTTTGCTTGTAATTAAAATATAATAACGATCGCTAAGTACGTGTGAGAGAGTTTTAAAGTTACAAAGCCAAAAGTAATGGTTTTTATTCAAGAATACTTAAGCAGTGATTGCTTTGAAGAAACTAGGATTTTCTAATGTTTGACGATTCAACAATTCTTGTAACTGGGGGTACGGGCTCATTTGGCCACACGTTTATTCCCATGACACTGGAAAAGTACAACCCCAAAAAGATTATTGTTTATTCTCGTGATGAAATGAAGCAGTGGGAAATGGCTAAAAAATTTCAAGATGACCCACGCGTTCGATTTTTCATTGGTGATGTGCGTGATAAGGAGCGTCTTTATCGAGCACTGGATGGTGTTGATTATGTTGTCCACGCAGCGGCTACTAAAATTGTTCCCACAGCAGAATATAATCCTTTTGAGTGTGTTAAAACGAACGTGCTGGGTGCGATGAACCTGATTGATGCTTGTATTGACAAGGGTGTGAAGCGCGTCGTTGCGCTTTCAACTGACAAAGCCTCAAGTCCAATTAATCTTTACGGTGCAACTAAATTAACATCTGATAAGTTGTTTATAGCTAGTAATTCTTATGGTGGAGCGCATGGCACGCGCTTTGGTATAGTGCGCTACGGAAATGTAATGGGTTCCCGAGGATCCATCATTCCCTTTTTTCTGTCTCTACTAGAGCAAGGTAATACAACTTTGCCAATTACAGATGAGAGAATGACCCGCTTTATGATCACCCTAGA
>JAFMEA010000169.1 GCA_017856985.1 Planktomarina sp. | reverse complement strand
GGCGGATGGGGTCCAAGTAGGCACGGGCCGTACTCCATCTTTCACCTTTGAAAACAGTACGGTCAAATCCTCCAAATCCTTCTTGGCGATATCCGCTAATGTCATTAGTTTCGGGATATCCTGCTTCTTTTCCGGCTCGTAAAAAGGCTACAGAGAGCGGATCTTCTGGGATTGAACGATGCACGTGCAAAGGACCATCTCTTCCACGATACTCGTCTGTGCCCCCCTCATAGGTTTCCATTTTCTTGAAATAGGGCAATACATCTGCAAATCCCCATCCTGTACATCCAGCCTGTTGCCAGCCATCAAAATCAAGCGCATGGCCGCGGATAAAGACCAATCCATTGATAGACGACGAACCCCCAAGTGTCTTTCCTCGATCGTGCTTAAGAGTACGGTCATTTAATTCCGGTTCAGGCTCCCCTTGAAATGCCCAATTATGTTTAGTGCTGGTGAGGTTAGATAATATTGCTGCTGGGATTTTCAGAGAAAGTGCAGTATTTTTTGGTCCGGCTTCCAAGAGTAAAACCTTATTATCTTTAACCCTAGTTATCCGATTTGCTAATACGCAACCTGCAGAACCTGCACCAATAATAATGTAATCGAATTCCATTTTTACCCTTTTAAATATCCGAGCATGTGCTCTACATTTAAATAGTTAAATACCATTTGACCTTTAATTCTTTTCTACACTAGTGCTACTTTTACCTTTTGACAATAAATTTACCAATGGTTAGTATTTTAATAATTATTAATCCTAGGAGATTAGATTATAACTCCCGTTCCAAAAACAATGATATGATAGTTTCACTTGAAAACCGGGCCAAATTGGCTTGCCTTTATGCAGGCGCTGTTTGGGGATTATTTTGGATCCCTCTGCGCTCGCTAGAGGATGCCGGTTTGCACGGACTTTGGGTTTTAGTGGTGTACTTTGCTGCGCCCACACTCTGCCTGATTCCTATTGGAATTTGGCGATGGAAACATTTTAAGGTAGGCGGTTTCCAATTACAGATTACGGCGATGGTATCTGGTGGAGCGTTATTGTTGTATTCAACGTCAATCATTTACACTGATGTAGTTCGCGCAATGTTGTTGTTCTACTTAACACCAATTTGGGGAACAGTTTTTGCACGCATTTTCTTGGGTGATGCTATCACACCCATGCGTATTTTTACGATTGTAATTGCAATTCTTGGTATGCTGACAATTTTTGGATTGGGAATTCAATTTCCAATGCCAAAAAATGTAGGTGATTGGATGGGTATTGGTTCTGGAATTTTGTGGGCGATTGCAATGGTTCGCCTCCGCGTAGATCAAGATATTTCGGCGATTGACATGACCCTAGGATTCTTTTTTTGGTCGTTAATCTTCGCGTTTTTGGCAGCAATAATTTTGGCGCCATCTTATGTTCCATCAGTTGCTCAAACCGTTCCTGCTATGCCATTACTGTTTATTTTTATGGCATTACTAATTTTCCCTGGAACTTATGCATCTCTGTGGGGTCCTAAATTTCTTAGTCCAGGGGTGGTAGGTTTATTATTCATGACAGAGATTGTGGTTGGATCAATCTCGGTAGCGCTTCTAGCTGGAGAGCCTTTTGGAATTCGTGAGGTGGTTGGGATCATTCTAATTGCTGGTGCAAGCCTTTTGGAGCCCATTGCATCACTGGTTAAAAGGTCAGAAAAGTTAGTTTAATTGATTACTTAGTGGGACAAATTCAATTGGTCCGATAAGACCGTTCTTTAAATGCCTTGGAGCCAAGTACTATTTTAGCAATTCCTTCAATTTTTTTGCGAGCATTGTGGTGTTTCGCTGCACTAACTCCGTCAAAGGGAACGAGCTTAGAAAGTGCAAATTCGATATCTGAGATAGCCGCGCTGCTTTCAACTGGTTCAACTGAAAGGCCGCCACGCATCCAAAGACCATCAATCAAAATTCCTAATTGTTTGGAGGCAGACTTGGCTTCTTCAGGGTCTAGTAAGTGTTTCAATTCATGTCTAAGATTACTACCAATCCTATTATTACATGCAATTTGAATACGTTGGCACTCGTGATTATGTGGAACTTCTGAAATTAGTGACACCCAAGCTTGGCAAACCCTGTGGTTAAAAATTGATTCAAAAAAATTCGCTACAATTATAGCCCATAAGCGTTCGTAGGGAGTTTCGGCATATTTGTATAATTCCATAACAGATTCACTCAATAGGGAGTTTGACCTCCGAAATACTGCTGCAAGTAATGCACTTTTATCTTTAAAATGGTGAAGCACTACTCCTTTAGAAAGACCTGCTTTATTACCCACTTTGTCTAGAGTGGTTCTACGCAATCCGTATTCGATAACGGCCTCAAAAGCTGCGACCGATAGTTCCGCTCGTCTAATATTTCTTATCGAACTAGATCGCATTTGGCGTGTACCTAATTGCTAATTATCTTTTACTCACTGTTATTCATAAAGCGTTGAAAGTCTATTAATCAACCGTTGACTCAAAAAACTTTCTAAAGGTAAGTATTTTCATTAGTGAATTAAAAATAAAAAAAGCTAAAGTTAGTCGGGCTCTCAAGAGAGCCAAATTATTGGAGATTATAATGGCAGATGCGTTTAAGTTTCGTGACCTTGGGTCTGCCCCTGATAAGCTTCCTCTAACAAGTTCCCACTGGGGTACATATCGGG
>JAFMEA010000051.1 GCA_017856985.1 Planktomarina sp. | reverse complement strand
GATGAGTGGGTTTTCTGTTAGCACAAAAACTCTATTAGTATCCTGGTCAGTTGCGGGCATATCTACCCTAAACCTGTCTTACTCAACGATGGGATAAGACTCCATTCACCTAACAACTAAAGTTGGCAATTCAATCAGGGCCTGTAAATCGACGGTCTAGCCACCCTAGGGCATGCTTTAAAAAGGGAGGCTAGTAGACAGACTCAACAGCTGTTCTATCTAAAAATAGTGCTTAACTCAGCAATTTGACAACAATTGACTAATAGGCCTGCGCAATTGACAGGCATTACACCTTCACGCTTTTTGCTCTATCTCGATATCAAGCTTCAACCAAATTTCCCATAAACCAAATCAGGCAACCAAGTAATGACATCCGGAAACAGCGCAACGAGAACAAGCACCCCAATATAAGCTAAAAGGAAAGGCAGGACAGCAACTGAAATTTTATCAATTCCAAGGTTAGTTATCCGAGCCGCAACGAATAGGTTTGCTCCAACAGGAGGTGTCAAGAATCCCACCTCACAAGAGATCACCATCACAATACCGAATACAATGGGGTCAATACCAAGCGCCATTACGATAGGCAACAGTAAAGGCGTCAGCAAAATGATCTGAGCAATGGACTCAAGAAACATGCCGGTAATTATCAAAATAACGGCGATGATCATGAGCAAAAGGAATGGGCTTTCTGTAACCCCACTGAGGGCCTCGCCAATCATGTCAGGCACAGATAAGAGGCTCATCAACTCTCCAAACGCTTTGGCGGGCCCGACAATAATCAAAACTGCACCTGAAATCATTGCCGTTACCTTCAGACAAACAAGGATTTTTTTGATTGTTAATTCACGGTAGACAACGCCTCCAATCAATAATGCATAAAAAACGGCAACCGAGGCCGCTTCCGTCGGGGTAAATGCCCCAGAATAAATACCGCCAAGTATTATAAATGGAGCAAAGATAGCCCACTTTCCATCAGCCAATGTTCTCCCGACCTCACCCCATGAAAATATTGAGCCATCACCAACATAATTTCGACGTTTGGCAATGATATAAACTGTTAGCATCAGCAAAGCAGTCGCAAAGAAGCCTGGTATAAATCCAGCTAGAAACAATCGCGGAATGGATTGTTCAGCAACAATGCCATAAATAATCATTAAATTACTCGGCGGGATAAGGCTGCCCAGAGCACCACCAGCGGCAGCAATTGCACCGCCCATCGCAGGGTCCCAGCGCTGTTTGATCATTGATGGAATCATAACTGCACCGATCGCAGCTGTGGTTGCAGGGCCAGAACCAGATAAGGCTGCAAAAAAAGCACAACCCAGCACCGCCACAAGACCCAAACTACCGGTGTAGTTGCCAATCATTGACTGCGCCATATTCACAATACGACGTGCCATGCCTCCCTGCTCCATCAAGGAGCCCGCGAACACAAATAATGGAACTGTAACGAGCGGGAATGGTTCTACGCCCGTATACATGGACAGCACAACCTGAACCAAATTCAGGTCCATCATGAAATAACCAATCGCTGTACCTATGGCGACTGCGATTGGAATTGGCACTGCAAGAACGATCATTAAGACCATCGAGCCAAACATGATCAGAGCCTGTTGGCCTTCTGATAGGTCAAAGATAAAATCCATCAAGAGGTCATGCATGTGGCAAATCCTCTTCATCACGAGGTTCTAATATTGGTTCATCATACTTTATCCAGCGGTAATAGACCTGCGCCAACCTTAAAGTCATTAGACCAAAACCAAGGATCAGGCACATGTAGGGCCATTTTTGATCAATGTCTAACGCTGGCGAGCGATATTCATCTTTCCAAAAAGAGAGATCCAACAAAACACTTTGATAGGTGAGAAAAATGCCAAAAAGAAACCATATGAGGTCACTGAAAATTGTCATCCCAACCGCAACCTTTGTTGGCAATAATTGGACAAAATTCATCACACGAATGTGCGCACGCTCTCGAACTGCCCACGCAACTGAAATGTAAACTGACCACAACATCGCATAAATCGCCAACTCGTCAGACCACGACGTTGGCATGTTAAACAAATAGCGCATGACTACCTGGAAAAATACCATCGAAGCCATAAACATAACGAGGGTGCCGGCCAAAATTTCTTCAAAATATTTTTCTAAAAAATTCCACACTTTAGCAATCTCACTTGTCAAAATGTAAGTGCTGGCCCCAAATTTGAGGCCAGCATAAAAGGTTAGTTATTTATTTTGCAGCCGCATAGATCTTGTCCATAATTGCGGCATACTCAGGACCACGCTCTTTGGCAAAAGCACTGTGGACAGCCTTAGCCTTTTCAACCCAAGGGCCGATATCCGGCTGGGTGAATGTTACACCAGTGGCTTCCATCTTCTTTTGCACGATGGACATACCGTAGTTGGTGTGGAAACGTGACGCAGCAGTGGCAATTTTTGCTGCCATTTGCATAGCTTCCATCTGACTGTCGTCAAGTTTCTTCATGAATGAATCACTCACGAAAAATGGGGGCGCAAGCACAAAATGCCCGGTCATCGCAACATGTTTTGCAATATCGTGGAACTTCTGTGAGTACTGAACATCCAAAGGCAAATCACCACCGTCAACAGTGCCGGTCTGAGTTGCAGTCAGAGCTTCCGACCATGCAATCGGCACTGGATCTGATCCGAACGCCTTATAGGTATCAACCATTACCGTATTCTTTGGAACCCGGTACTTCATTTTGGCAAAGTCAGCAAGGTTGTTGATCGGCATCTTGGTGTTATAGATGTGCCGGAACGAAAACAAAGGAATGGTTACGAGATGCACACCAACTTCCTTGGGCATTCCACCCCAGATCTCTTGACCAACTGGGCCGTCTGCAACCTTAACTGCATGATCAAAATTTTGGATCATGTATGGCAGTACCAACAGGTCAATCTTTGGATAAAAAGGCCCAGCGTTATTTTGCGCAATCATTGTCCCGTCAAGTGTACCGAGCTGCAGTTTTTTAAACTGTTCCTGCTCACTACCCATTTTATGGCAGCAATGGACTTTCACACGGACTGTGCCACCTGAAAGCGTTTGGAAACGCTCAGCGAATAGGTGCATGAAAGTACCATAAGGGTGACCTTCATTGACAGAATAACCGATATTCATCGTTACTTTTTTTGCGTTAGCGGGCCCCGCCACCAAAAGCAGAGCTGCGAACATTGAGCCAAGAATAGGCTTTAACATTTTCATTATTTCCTCCCTATAATCAAACCTAAAAGCCTACAACTGAATAGGCAATCAACTTGAATAATGAGAGGTTTCCAAAGTTTAAAGCGCTTTGCAAGGAAATTGATTAGCTGGAAGACGGACATAGATTGAAAAAAGCACTTGAGTCTCAAAAATAAATATTTTGATCATCGCTGAGAGGTTTCTCAACATTTTCCTGGCGAATAAAATCAACACGCTTGAGAGAAATGTTTACCTAAGTCAGGTTGTTATAAATTGTCAAAATGGCGATTGACGTAAGCGCAATGAGTGCGGCGCGGCGAAAATGCTCGTTGCCCTGCTGACGAAAAAACTTTGCGCCTAAGTAATTTGACAGCACATAGACAGGGGCACTGATTATTCCAAAGGTCAAAACACTAAAGCTAATCTGACCATAAATGAGTAATGCGATAAAATTTAACAATGACATTGAACTGAGTGCAATAACAATATTACCTCGGGTGGTGTTTGCATTATCTGGCAATGACATCAACGCTGTCACCAAAGGGGGCCCTCCCATTCCAGCCGCCCCCTGAACAAAACCGCCAATCATTCCTGAACCTAACATGACGCCCTGCCCAACATTACCTTTTATACGCCAGCCCGACGCAAGAAGGGCTACCGTCATAAGTAAGACAACAGAAATGGCCAATTTCATCTTCGCAGGATCAACCCCAATAAGAACAGCTGTACCCACAGGCACCGCTATAAGAATTCCAATTAACATTGGAGTAACGGTCTTCAGATTTGAGTCGCGAATACTTGTTGGCACAAGATAAAGTATTGTTGGAATTTCGATAATCACAAGGATAGCGATAGCAACAACTGGAGGCAGCGCAAAACTCAGGGTTGGAACGATTACAAGTGCCGCACCAAATCCAAGAAATCCTCGCAAAAAACCCCCTACCGCAATGCTAAGGAAACAAAGCAACAAACTTTCGTGACTTAGCCCTAGAAAATCCATCCTTCCTCCCTACCCATCCAATGATCGTTGTTTCCTGATCTCATGCCTTGCCAATCCAAACACAGATAAAAAGATAAGGCCGCCTCCAAAAAGAGTGCCAAGGCTTATTATCTCTTCAAAAAACATCCAAACCCAAATCGGCCCAAGTGAAAATTCAAGAAGCATGATCAACGGAATTTCAGCAGCCTTCAAAACCCTCGTGGACAACACTAAAAGTGACTGACCAAAACCTTGCAAGACGCCTCCCCAAATAAAACATAATGCAATATCATAAATTTGAGGAATGACGTCCCACTGCCCAAAGACCAAACCAACAATCATGCTGAAAATACCAGTCAGCAGGAGCACCGGCAGCATCTCGACATGCTTGTTTCGCCTGAGAGTTACGGCAAAACAGGAAAAACAAAAAGCTGTCATTAAAGCAAAAAACACACCCAGCAAACCCTCTGAGCTAACATCTGTAACAATAATCGCGACTACACCAAGGCAAGCAATAGCCATGGCCAACAATGTGGTTCGTTCGATACGCTCTCTTATAACAATGAAGGCAAGCAGCGCTGTAATGAAGGGCGCGAGCGCAATAGTAAATGTAGTGTTCGCGACCGTAGTGTTAGAAAAAGCAAACACATAAAAGGTCTGCGCCCCCGTGAAAAACAAAGCACCAAGTACACCTTGCCTTCCAACGCTCCAGATTGTCAAAAATACCCTTTGCCTATAGAAGGCATTTAGGACGATGAGCATTACAAATGAGAGTGCAAGGCCCCGAAAAAAAACAACTCCAAAGGCGTCAATACTCTCAAGGCTTCGAAAAATAAGGCCAGCAGTGCTAACGATAGTTGCTGACACAATCATCATTTTGATAGCGGATGGCCTTTTTATGTTCAAAGACAGGAGGTTTATCATCGATGTACCAAAAAGCTTAATGGTTGGCGGAGAGCTAGAAAATAGCTAGCTATGAATCTGGCAAACAACAGGGCCTACAATCCACATGCAGAATACTGGCTAGCTTGACATGCAATCGCCTGTGACACGGTTTCATCAAAAATCGCCTTTGGTATTTCTTTAGCGATTGCCTGAACCATGAATGCAGCGTTGGGGTCAAATTCAGCCGATAAGAGGAACCAATGAAGCGCTTTTTCTGAGCTTTTTTCGACGCCCAACCCTTCATAATAGCTATTGGCAAGTGCCGTAAAGGCAAAAGGATAGCCTTGCCTAGCTGATCTTTTAAAAAGCTGAACGGCTCGAAGTTGGTCTTGAGGGGCGCCCTGGCCAGTCTGATAAAGCAGGCCAAGGCTCGCCTGCGCCACTTTATCACCAGATTCTGCCAACGGCGTCCATAATTTAATGGCCTCTTCTGGTTTGCCTTCTGAGAGTTTCACAAAGCCATTATTTAAATCATCAGCACTGACCAAGGTTGCAAAAAACGTAAATGCTGCAATCAACATTATTCTTACCCAGCGCAAAGCCATATCTCCTGATTTTGTACTTTCTGAGCAAATCCAACTGGCAATCGTAGACGTTTACCCGTAACGTCTAAAAAATGCTGACACTTTAAAATTTGTTTGAACAGTTAAATCTCAAAAATGTGAGGTGCGTCAATGATCATTCATCGCTCAGCAAAAATGATTGAAGAACTATTTTTATTAGCCTACCAAAAAATTACCGCACCCAAATCCATAATGGATACAGTTTATGGAACCTTTCTTGCTCTCGCAGCTTTGTTCTGCCTGCTGTTCGCTTTTGAGCAGTTCATTGGCCGCTGAGATTTGTTCTTTAAGTTGAATCTGGATGCATTATGATTGTGAGCTTATAAAATATTCAAGAATAGCGGTTTGATCGAGAGCCCCCATCCCAGCTTTGTCTGCATTGATGAATTCTGCCCGAGCCATTCTTCCAAATTGGCCCTTATTGTTAACCATTTCTGCAAGCTCTATTGCCATAGTCAAATCCTTAATCGCCATGAAAATTGGAAAGTCTGGCGTTAGGTCGCCTGCAAGCACTTTTTTTGGATAATTTGTGTTGAGCTGCCCAAGCCCAGCAGCCGTTGAACTCATCAATTTTGCCATAGCTCTCACATCAAGTCCCAGGGCTTTTGCTAAAGACAGCGTTTCACCGGTTACTGCGTTGTTGACCATAGCCATATAATTATTGACAAGTTTTGCCTTCAGGCCAGAACCTGTTTCGCCAACATGAATAATTGTATCGCCAACTGCTTTAAAAGCACCGTCCAGCGCTGCAATATCATCCGCTTCTCCGCCAGCCATTACGAGAAGCTTGCCGGTGATTGCCTCCCGAGGAGTCCTGCCAACAGGCGCATCAACAAATCTGTGGCCACGTTTGGCAACACGCTTTGCTGTTTCCATCAATTTTGGGTATGAGCCTGTCGACATATCCACAATAAGGCTGTTTGGTGCACAGTTTTCCAACGCGCCCCCCTTGTCAAACAGCACCGCATTAACAACATCACTGTTCGGCAATATCATCATAATCACATTACGTTGATCTGCCGCCTCGAAGGGATTCGTCGATGCGATCGAGGCAATGCCCTTAAAGCCGTCAACAACATTCTGCTGAACATCGCATACAGCAACGTCAAAGCCCTTTTCGATAATGTTTTTTGCCATTGGAGCTCCCATCATTCCAAGCCCAATAAAAAGGATTTTTTGTTCCATAGATCCCACCACTTGTTAAAACTGCAATCGCATAAGAATTTGAATGAAAAAAATTGAGTAATACAACTGCGCTTTGCTTATTCAGGTAACTCTCCGTATGGAAGATAACCGCCAGCAAGTGTTATGCCGCAATCAGCAACAGAAACAGAACCTGTCATGGCGCTCGATGAGTCGGATAGCAAAAATAAAGCAATATTGGCAATCTCCGATGGTGAGGCCATTCGGCCCAGTGGTGTCATGTTGAGAATTGGTGATAAATCTCGTCCCGCTGCTTCCTGTTTTCTAATGAAAGGGGTGTCGACCCAACCTGGACAGATTGTATTCACACGGATGTTTTTTTTGCCCCATTGAACAGCCAGTGCCTGTGTTAGGTTCTTGATTGCTGCTTTACCAGCGCCATACCCTAGTACCGGCCCTGGTCTAAGTGCCAACACGGATGACATAGTAACAATAGAACCACCGCCTGATTTGAGCATTCGCCGGCCAACTAATTTGCAAGTTATAAATGTGCCATTGATGTGATTTTCGAGCACTCTTTTAAAATTCTCTAGTGGCATTTCTTCCATAGGTTCTCGGGTTGGCATAATGCCGGCAGAGGCCACGCAACCGTTGAAGGCAGGCATGTTTAAGGAAAGCGTCTCCAGTGCAGCATTCATGGACGATTCTGACTCTACATCACCAAGCGCACAGTAAGCTCGACGTCCAAGTTTCTTACATAGATTTAAGGCAGCATCACCATCAATATCAATGACACCAACACTAGCCCCCTTTTTGTATGCAGCCGCGCAAATAGCAGCGCCAATACCGCTGGCACCACCCGTAACGACAATGGATTTTTGTCCAAGATCAATCATTACAATTTACTCCTTTGAAAAGAACCTGCTATTTCGAGACACATCACTGCATCACATAAAACTAACAACTGCAATTTTTTACAATTGATCAATTCGTATGTGTTGATAACTTATACGTTGTGCAAAAAAACCAGATCATGCCAAAACAAATATTGAAATAGACCATCACGAAAAAATTATTGAAAGTTGATATCATGAATCATGACAACGTTGACCTTGATGCAGTCGTTGTCGGCGCAGGGTTTTCAGGGCTCTACCAGCTCTATTGCTTACGTGAGAAACTAAAGCTGCGTGTCAAAGTTCTTGAGGCTGGCGGTGGTATAGGCGGTACATGGTACTGGAACCGCTATCCTGGGGCACGCTGTGACTCTGAAAGTCACACTTATTGCTACTATTTCGACAGGTTGTTGCTCGAAGAGTGGTCATGGTCTGAACGATACCCTGGACAGGCAGAAATCTTAAGGTATCTGAATTTTTGCGCCAGAAAGCTAAATCTTGAGAAGGACATCCATTTTAACGAGCGAGTTTTAGAGTCAGAGTGGGACAGTGATGCACGGCTTTGGCATGTTAAAACTCAAACTGGCAAAACCTTCAGGGCACGTTTTTTGATAACTGCGGTTGGGTGTCTCTCATCGACAAACATGCCTGACATCGATGGACTTGCTGATTTTGAGGGAGAAGTTTATCACACTGGCCAATGGCCCCATAACAAAGTTGAGTTTGACAAAAAGACCGTGGTTATTATTGGAACAGGCTCAACCGGAATTCAAGCAATTCCTGAAATAGCGCGTCAAGCTAAAAAACTTTATGTCCTTCAGAGAACTCCAAATTACAGCGTACCAGCGCGAAATAGACCTCTTTCCAAAGATTTTCACTCGGCATTCATTAAAGAAATTGATGCTTGGCGATCAAAAATGCTGAAGTCTCGTCATGGTCATCCATGGACAGCACCAGACCGTCAGGTCAGAAAAACCGCGCCGGAAAAGCGCCAGAATATCATGGAAGCGGCATGGGAACGTGGCGGCCTCGGGTTTCGTGAAAGTTTTGATGATGTGCTCCTTAATGAAGAGTCAAACAAAATCATGTCAGACTTCATTCGGCAGAAAATCGTCGATACCGTCCATAATGCTGAAACAGCAAAAAAATTATTACCAATCGATCACCCATTTGGCACCAAAAGGCCGCCGATCGATACCAATTATTTTGAAACGTTCAATTGTGACCATGTGCATTTAATTGATGTCAGGGAAAATCCAATCTCTTCGATCTTCACTAACGGAGTCACACTGTCCAACAACACTCAGATAAGGGCGAATATGATCGTTTTTGCGACGGGTTTTGACGCAATGACAGGGGCGTTGCAAAAAATGAACCTGAAGGGTAGAGGTGGGCTCAAACTAGAGGATGCTTGGTATGCTGGTCCACGAACATTTCTTGGTCTCGCTGTACCTGAATTCCCAAACATGTTCACCATAACTGGGCCTGGCAGTCCATCCGTGTTAACAAATATGCCGCGTGCAATCGAACAGCATGTTGATTGGATTACTGATATACTCTCACACGCGATCCAGTGCGATTATGTTGAAATTGAAGCCAGCCAGGCAGCCGCCAACGAATGGACGCAACATGTGACAGACGTAGCCAACAAAACACTTTTGCCAAAGGCTAATCATTCCTGGTACCTCGGGGCAAATGTTCCCGGAAAACCCAGGGTTTTTATGCCCTACGCATTCGGTTTAAATCATTATCGAAATCATTGTGACTCTGTTACAGCAAACGGATATGCAGGCTTTCTGTTGACAAAGTAACCTTATCCGAGACGCGTTGAGATCGGAGTGTCAAATTATGACTGATGAAATTGAAAAATTCGACTATGTGATTATCGGCGCTGGGAGTGCGGGTTGCATTATTGCAAACCGCCTCAGTGCCTGCGGCAAATATAGTGTCTGTGTGGTTGAGGCAGGTCCAAAAGACTGGCACCCGATGCTGTATATCCCAGCTGGGTTCATTAAAACATTAGTTAACCCTCGATTCAACTGGATGTATTCGAGTGAGCCAAGCGTCGGCACCAACGGCCGCGCGATACCAGCACCTCGAGGCAAAGTGCTCGGTGGATCAAGTTCAATCAACGGTATGGGCTTCAACAGAGGGCAAAAAATGGACTTTGATGTCTGGGCTCAAAAAGGTAACCCAGGTTGGTCCTACGATGACATTTTACCTTATTTTAAAAGATTTGAGAGCTATCAATCTCACGATAATCAGTCCTATCGTGGTTCCGATGGTGAAATGACCATCAGTGACCTTGAATGGAAAGACCCCCTTTGTGAGGCCTATATCAACGGTGCAGAGAGTATGGGAATTCCAAGGAACCCGGACTATAATGGCGCAAGGCAAGAGGGCATTTCATATCTTCAGCGTACAGTTAGGGGACGGTTTCGCATGAGTGCTGCCCGTGCTTTTCTCAACCCAGCTAAAAAACGTTCCAACTTACGCGTGATCACAAACGCTCACGTGACTCGTATCCTTTTGGAGGGCAAGTGCGCAACTGGCATCACATACAAATTGGGCAGTGCTAAGGGGGTGGAGAGGCAAATTCATGCCGGCCAAGAACTAATACTTTGTGCCGGTGCTATAAATTCCCCGCATCTTTTGCAGATATCAGGAATTGGTGCAGCAGAGCATTTGCGAGAGATAGGCTGTGAGGTGCACCATGATTTGCCAGCTGTGGGGGACAACTTTCAGGACCATTACGCAACACGTCTAACCTATCGGGTGCGCGGCGTTGACACAATTAACAATCGTGCACGTGGGCTACCTTTGATTTCCGAGTTTGCTAAATACTGTTTTGGTAAAAAATCAATATTAAATCTTGGTCCGACTGCCGTTTTTTGTTTTATGAAATCAAATGAAAGCCTCAGTGATCCTGACATTCAAATCAATTTTACGCCTGGAACACACCAACGTGGAATGCAATCCACGTTGGAAAAACAAGCTGGCTTTACCATGGCTACATGGCAACATCGCCCCGAAAGTCAGGGGTATGTAAAGGCAAAAAGCACAGACCCGTTTGCACACCCTGAAATTCAGCCAAATTATCTCGCTGCTGAAACTGATCAAAACGTCATTTTGGCCGCAATTAAAATTTGTCGCAAGCTTGCACAAACTGAAGCCTTGAAACCTTTTGTTGTGGAAGAGACCTTTCCAAGTGCTTCCTGTCAAAATGATGATGACTTGTTGAACTCAGCGCGTGAAATTGGTCAGTCCATTTACCATTTAATGGGGACTTGCCGCATGGGTAATAGGGACGACAGAACTACAGTTGTTGATGCAGAACTGAGGGTTCATGGCATTAAAAACCTACGGGTAATCGACGCGTCCATAATGCCAACAATGGTGTCTGCGAACCTAAACGCAGCAGTCATGATGATTGCTGAAAAGGGCGCAGACATGGTTCTCGGGAAAACAGCTGCAAAGGCTCATTGAACCCTATATTTATTTACAGCCCTGAAATCAACTTCCACCCCTAATCCAGGTGATTCCCCAAGCTTAATCAGGTTCGATGAAGTTTTAAAAAACGCATCTACAAAGGTACTTCGAAGAGGATTTTTATTAATATCAAACTCCAAAACACCATTGCCACCAACTGCGGCTAAGGCATGCGCTGACGCAAGCAAGCCAATACCACCGCCAAGATAATGTGGGCAATATCGGATGCCGGCTGCAATTATTTTCCTAGCAACCGGAACCGTCTCTGTCAAACCACCCCATTTTGCTAGGTCAGGTTGTATAACCGAAAAGTATGCAGCCTCAATTAAACGATCAAAATGACGGCCTCCCATAATATTTTCACCACCAGCAAGTGGAGTGTTGCCAGAGGCCTTCAAACTACGCCATTCATCATCGGGTCGGTCAGCATGAATTGGCTCCTCCAACCACTTGATGTCAAACGCAGCAATTTTTTGCATCATCTCCCTTGCCTCGTTTACAGTCCACGCCTGGTTTGCATCAACCATCAACTCCCCATTTTCGCCAAGTAAGGCACGTAATGATTTAATGTTCTGGATATCTTGCGCCGAATCAAATCCGATCTTTAACTTGAGTGCATTATGTCCCGCCTCCAGAGCCATTTCTGCAGTCTTTTCAGCATTGGCCGGGTTGATACCGCTTGCGTAAGTTTTTACGCTATCGCTTACACCACCAAGATATTTCCAGAGGGGTATTTTATCTCGCCTTGCCATTAAATCGTGAAGAGCAATATCAATGCCGGCAATGCATTGTGCCATCGGTCCAAATTCTCCAGTTTGCAACCCGAGAACCCATGTTTTTCTTGTCAAGAATTCAAATGCCTCGGCTGGGTTGTCAAATAGTTTCCCATTCAGCAAAGGTTTGAAAACACTCTCAATTAGCCGCGCACGATGTTCTGCACCAACCGCTGGGAAGTTACACCAAACCTCACCAACTCCAGCCAAGTCATCCTCGTCAGTCAATTTAACTAAAACCATTGGACGGTCGTACATTGTGCCAAATGACGTTTGGACAATGGTTTCCAGAGGATAACGATATACCAGAACCTCAATAGATTTTATTTTGATCACACAAACCCTCCTGCAAGCCTAAACAGACTCTCCAACTGCTTCGTGAGCGTAAATGAATTCATCTGGGAATGTTAGCACTTCTTGTGGAAGGCAATGGTCTAACCTTTGGTAATTTTGCAAATACATCGGGCTCCATCTTGAATCTTGGCTGTGGTGTCTTCAGTGTTTAGTGAGGATTAAATTTTAGCTAAATACAGAATCACATTTATCTAGGCCCACGCAAAGAATTTTCTGGATTTTAACTGCCTAGCGGTCAACTATAAGATATTATGAAGACAAACCAAAAGCGTTATACACACATAATTGTTGGTGCCGGCTCCGCTGGCTGCCTATTGGCCAATCGACTTACATCCCGTGCTCAAAACTCTGTACTTTTGATTGAGGCCGGTGCTTGGGATGATGGCTTTTGGTTAAAACTGCCAGTCGGTTATTACAAAACTATGAACAATCAAAAAGTCTCACGGCACTTTGCCTGTGAGCCCAGCGAAGGTTCTGGTGGTCGTTCAATCAACTGGCCACGCGGGTGTGTGATTGGTGGGTCCAGCAGCATAAATGGCCTAATCTTTATTCGCGGACAGCACCAAAATTTTGATGACTGGGCGGCACTTGGTAACCATGGTTGGTCCTATACCGAGGTCTTGCCATATTTTAGAAGACTGGAAAACTTCAACGGCGAAGACTCTCAATTCCATGGTCGGCACGGTGAATTGCAGGTATCAAAATTGCGCAACCATCATCCCGATTGTTCGGCATGGCTTGACGCAGCTCATCAATATGGCCTTCCACTAAATGATGATTTCAATGCTGATACAACAGAAGGGGTTGGGGAATACCATCTATCCATTGGGGCTCGTTGGCGTTCCAGTTCTTCCCGTGCTTTTCTGGCGCCAGCTAAAGCTCGAAAAAACCTGGATATACTGACTAAAACATTGGTTACCCGTGTCCTTTTTGAAAACAAAAAAGCTGTTGGCGTTGAAATAGTCCAAGAGGGACGAAAGCAAGTACTTCA
>JAFMEA010000050.1 GCA_017856985.1 Planktomarina sp. | reverse complement strand
TGGTGCCCCCACACGGACTCGAACCGCGGACCTACTGATTACAAATCAGTTGCTCTACCAGCTGAGCTATAGGGGCACTGCGGGGCCGTTTAGGTCAAATTTTGCAAGCATGCAAGCCCTAGCGGTTTGCTTTTGCTAAAACAATTATAGCACCAAAAGATAGTCCTATCATTAATAAAGCCGGTGGAGCAGTTGCATTGAAGTTCTCCAAAGTTGCTTGCCCATAGGTGTGGGTGGATAACGTTTCAAAGTTAAAGGGCCTTAACAGCAAAGTGGCAGGTAGTTCTTTAACAGTATCGACAAAAACCAAAACCATCGCTGAAGCTAAGCTACCCCGCATTAGCGGTTGGTAGATCCTCCATACCAATGATGATCGTCCCAAACCAAGGGATTGTGCAACGTGAGGAATACTTGGTGTAATGGCAGCTAACCCAGCCTCTGAAGCACCTACTCCAATCGCAAAGAAACGTACACAGTAAGCTATAACGAGAGCCGCAGCGGTGCCGGTTAAAAGCAGCCCAGGATCCACTGCTGTCATAAAGTAAATCTTATCAGCAGCCCAGTTATCTAATGTTGCTAATGGAATTAAAATTCCAAGTCCAAGAACAGCTCCCGGGAATGCATACCCCAAAGTACTTACAGTCGGTATGTACTTGCCTAATAGTGTTTTATTATCCTTTAAACCTAGAACCATAATCATCGATAAAAATACAACCAATGTAGCACTTACAAAACCTAATAACAGACTATGACCCGCAGCACTCCAGAGCTCTATATCTGTCCATAAATTAATATCGTTAAGCGTCGGACGAACGAGCACAAATAGCGGAATAATAAACCCGATAAAGATCGGTACTAAGCAAAATAGCAAGGCAAGGGAACTCATTAAATTAGATACTCTTTCGGGCTTTACTCGCGCTAGTTGGCGTCCAGATTTATTAAAACGCGCATTGCGTCGACCAAGCCTTTCGAGAAATAGCAAGGCTGCCACTATAACAACTGCAAATAAAGCTAATTGAGCCGCGCCTCCCGTATTATAGCTTTCAAGCCATAGTGAAAAAATTCCCGTTGTTAGAGTTTGCACAGCAAAGAAATCAACTGTTCCAAAATCGTTCAACGTTTCCATCATAACAATCGCAGTACCTGCCACAATCGCGGGGCGAGCTTGAGGTAAGGAAATTCGCCAAAACTGACGGACATGTCCAAGACCCAACGAACGAGCTACATCATGACCGCTCAAGGGCAATTCACGAAACGCAGACCGGGCTAATAAATAGACATATGGGTAAAGGGCAAAAGACAGCACCAATATAGCACCAAAGCGGGACCTAATATCGGGAAACCAGTAGTCACGAGCAGAGGTCCATCCCATCGTCGCCCGCAATGAAGTTTGTAATGGGCCAGCATATTCCAAGAGTTCAACCCAAGCATAAGCCGCAATAAATGATGGCATCGTCAAAGGCAGGAACAATGCATACTTTATAACCTTGGCTCCAGGGAATTTTATATTTGTAACCAAATACGCCAAAGAGGTACCCAAAAATAGACTTACGAAGCCCACTCCCGCCATCAGCACCAAACTGTTCGTAAGATAACGCGGCAATACCGTAGACATTAGATGCCGCCACTGCAACGTTTCCACCGAAAAAGATAGCCAAACGATAGAAGCAATTGGAAATATAAAAATAAACGCTATCAAAGTGGCAGTGATAAAACTAAAGCTCCACCGCTGCCGAACGTTTCTCACTCCAATCCCTTCAGCCAATATAATACTCATTTTTCAATATAAAAACTGCCCTCAGAATTTAAAAATATGAAACCAAGACACACACTCATTTGTTAATGTTTAAAATATTGGTGCCTGACGTAACAATATAATGTTATCTACCAAGGAGTTGTGAATATATAAACAATTAATAAAGCCTCACATTCCCAAGGCTTGTTTATACATATCTAAAATGGCTTCTTCTTCAGCAATGTCAGCCTGATCACGCTTTCGCATGCCAATGAGCTTACGTATAACTCTAGTGTCATATCCTCGTCCTTTAGCCTCAGACATTACTTCTTTTTGTTGTTCTATAAGATCTTTTTTTTCGGCATCTAAGCGCTCAATCCGCTCAATAAATTTTCGTAATTCATCACCAGTAACACGGTAGCTACTTTCTATTTCTGACATCGGGCACTCCGTTTTCAAAATTCATTAACAGGTGATTATCCGGCGATTTATACTTGCACAAGACACCAAGCTCCGTGAAGATGATCATAAGTTATATCTTCGGAGAAATTTATGAACTGGTTGATTATAATCGGCGTTATTATAACCTGCTTTGGGCTTGGTTTGCTTTTTTTTACAATTAACAAAATTTGGCGGGCAAAAAAAGAAAATCTAAATGAAGTTGCGATGAAAACTCGACTTCAATCAGCGATTGCGTGGAATTTAGGAGCCATGGCTTGTTCAGGGATAGGCTTAATGATCGTTGTGCTAGGAGCTATACTGAAAGCATAGTTGTGAGTAATTAAAATTTTACCCTGATACTGAAAAAGATACTGAATTTCATCTAGACGTACGACTTGAGCCCGATTAGGATTATTAAATGTGGTCTCATAAACTTTCGCCATACTATTCCGTAGCACCCCAAATTTCTGAGGCGGATATTTCTGCAATTGTAAGTGCGGGCTTCAAAGCGATTATCTGTAATCGCCCAGATTATGAAAATTCGGAAGACCTACATATAGTAATTATTAAGGCTGCAGCATTAGAAGCTGGACTGGAGTTTGCTGAAAATGTTTTTGATGGTTCTAGTTTTGGCTCAGACAAAATTGCAATACAAAAGGAGCTAATGCAAAAACTACCAAACCCCGTTTTAGCTTATTGTACTTCTGGAGCCAGATCTGCTGTAGTTTGGGCTTATGCAAATGCTGGCATTATTGAAGTCGATAAGATTTTAGCGACGATGCGCGAAGCAGGTTACCAATTAGATCACCTGCGCGATCAACTCGAGCAACTAGCACTCACTCGTGCAATAGATTGAAAAGTCTTATAGGTAGGGAAAATACCAATGGCTAAAAAATTCCACAAACCAACGGCAGAATTCGCTGCTAACTCTCATGCCAATAGTGCTAAATATGAGGAAATGTACGCGGCATCTTTGCGTGATCCAGAGTCATTTTGGGCAGAGCAAGGTAGGCGCTTGGACTGGATAAAACCATATACAATAATTAAAAATACCACATTTAATCACTCGGATGTTTCGATAAAGTGGTATGAGGATGGACAGCTAAATGTTAGTGCTAATTGCATTGATAGGCACCTCCCGACTCGGGGTGAACAAGTGGCTATCATTTGGGAAGGTGATGACCCAAATGATAGTAAAAATATAACGTATAATCAACTGCATGAAAAAGTCTGTAAACTTGCCAACGTCTATAAGAGTTTAGGCGTAAAAAAGGGCGATCGAGTTGTCTTGTACATGCCGATGATCCCAGAAGCAGCTTTCGCAATGCTGGCCTGCAATAGAATTGGTGCTGTTCATTCAATTGTTTTTGCAGGCTTTTCTCCAGAAGCACTGGCTGCAAGAATTACAGCCTGTGATGCAAAACTGATAGTAACAGCCGACCAAGCACCACGCGGTGGTAAAAATACTCCTCTGAAAGCTAATGTAGACGAAGCTCTAGAAATTTGTGGCGATGTAACCACCCTAGTGGTCGAACGCACGAACGCTGAGATGCAAAATAAAAAAAATCGGGACTATAGCTACGAGGCTTTGATGGCAAAAGCATCAGTTAACAGTGCACCCGAGCCAATGAATGCAGAAGACCCACTGTTTATACTCTATACGTCTGGCTCAACCGGCGCCCCTAAGGGGGTGGTTCATTCAACTGGTGGCTATCTTGTCTATGCCTCTATGACCCATCAGTACACATTCGATTACCATGATGGCGATATTTTTTGGTGCACCGCGGATGTGGGTTGGGTTACGGGACATAGTTATATAGTTTACGGACCGCTAGCCAACGGCGCCACAACGGTGATGTTCGAAGGATTACCAACATATCCAGATGCGGGGCGGTTCTGGGCAGTCTGCGAGAAACACAAGGTTAATCAGTTTTATACTGCACCAACCGCAATTCGTGCCCTTATGGGGCAAGGTAATACCTTCGTTGATAAACATGATTTATCTTCAATTAAAGTACTTGGCACTGTCGGTGAGCCAATCAATCCAGAAGCGTGGAATTGGTATAATGAAGTTGTTGGTAAAGGCCGAGCACCAATTGTTGACACTTGGTGGCAGACCGAAACCGGTGGGCATTTAATGACTCCACTACCTGGCGCAACCGACACCAAAGCAGGTTCATGCACTTTCCCATTTTTTGGGGTACAGCCAGTGATTTTGGATCCTACAACTGGCATAGAGATAACAGAAGTCGAGGCGGAGGGCGTGCTATGTATTAAAGATAGCTGGCCTGGACAGATGCGTACCGTATGGGGTGATCATGATAGATTTATTTCTGCTTATTTCTCCGATTATAAGGGATATTACTTTACTGGAGACGGTTGCCGACGCGACGCCGATGGCTATTACTGGATCACTGGCAGAGTAGATGACGTTATCAATATTTCTGGTCATAGAATGGGCACAGCAGAAGTGGAAAGTGCCTTAGTGGCGCATCCCAAAATTGCTGAAGCCGCAGTGGTCGGCTATCCTCATAAAATAAAAGGTCAAGGAATATACTGTTACGTAACACTTATGACTGGTGAAAAACCAGTAGATGAATTACGACTTGAACTCCGTAATTGGGTCCGTAAAGAGATTGGGCCTATTGCGTCACCGGATCTTATACAATGGGCCCCTGGTCTCCCAAAGACGCGCTCTGGTAAAATCATGCGACGCATTCTTCGGAAAGTTGCAGAAGACGATTTTGGTGCACTGGGCGACACCTCCACCCTAGCAGATCCAAACGTAGTAGAAGATTTGATTAAAAATAGGATGAACCGTATCTGAGTATTTGAAAAATTGAGATTCAAAATCTACTTGAGCCGGTAGATGCAAATGAAACCAGACTGCCATCACAATAAAACAATAATATTAGAAACCAATGCGATTAAGGATCTCCTTCCACTTTTGCTACAATTATCTTATAAAAAATTAAATAGATCCGAAAAGGCATACAATGGCTAAAAAACCGAATGATAATGACGTCGCCTTCATCGAGGCACTGGCAGAGTTACTAAGCAAACAGAGCCTGACAGAGATTGAGGTCAATCGTAAGTATGGTGAAGACGACAGTTTAAACGTCCGCATTTCAAAAACACAAAATGTGGTACAAGCCACGGTCACAGCTCCCGTAATGGCTTCACCTGGGCTCATCACTTCCGCACCAACTGAAACATCCAATATAACTGGCGATGATCCCAGTGCTCATCCCGGTGCAGTACCATCTCCAATGGTTGGAACAGTATATTTGCAAGCTGAGCCCGGCTCACCTGCTTTTATTTCAATTGGAAGTGTTGTGGCTGAAGGCGACACAATTCTCATTATTGAAGCAATGAAAACGATGAACCAGATTCCCGCACCGCATTCTGGCACCGTAAAACGAATACTAGTTGAAGATGGTGGACCTGTTGAATACGGGTCCCCTTTGGTGATTATTGAATAATGTTCAAAAAAATTCTTGTTGCCAACCGAGGTGAAATTGCCCTCCGCATTATCAGAGCAGCCCGTGAAATGGGGATTTCAAGCGTAGCAGTCCATTCCACAGCCGATAGTGATGCAATGCATGTACGAATGGCAGATGAATCTGTATGCATAGGCCCAGCCTCAGGGACTGAAAGTTACTTATCCATTCCTGCAATTATTGCGGCAGCAGAAATCACAGGGGCTGACGCTATTCATCCTGGCTACGGTTTTTTATCGGAAAACGCATCATTTGTTCAGGCACTAGAAGACCATGATATTGGGTTCATAGGTCCAACAGCCGAGCATATTCGCCTTATGGGTGATAAAATCAGTGCAAAAGATACTATGAAGGCTCTAGGAGTACCCTGCGTTCCTGGTTCCACAGGCGGAGTACCCGATGTTGAATCTGCTCTTAAGATTGGGAAAGAATTCGGCTACCCAGTAATTATAAAAGCCACAGCCGGCGGTGGTGGACGTGGTATGAAAGTTGCAAATTCTGCTGAGGAAATGGCAACAGCCTTCAGTTCAGCAAGGTCTGAGGGGAAAGCTGCCTTTGGTAATGACGAAGTTTACATTGAAAAATATTTGACTACGCCCCGCCATATTGAGGTACAAGTATTTGGTGATGGAAAAGGGAACGCTGTCCATTTAGGTGAGCGTGATTGTTCACTTCAAAGACGTCATCAAAAAGTTTTTGAAGAAGCTCCAGGCCCCACAATCCAACCAGATGAGCGCGCATCAATCGGTAAAGTTTGTTCAGAAGCAGTAGCAAAAATTAATTACATCGGCGCAGGTACAATAGAATTTTTATATGAAAACGGTGAATTTTACTTCATCGAAATGAACACGCGACTACAGGTTGAGCATCCCGTGACAGAGGCTATTTTTGGAGTAGACCTAGTTCGCGAACAAATTCGTGTGGCAGAAGGGTATAGTCTCTCGTTCTCCCAAGAAAATTTAGCTATTAATGGCCACGCCATAGAGGTCCGCATCAATGCTGAAACATTCCCAGATTTTTTACCACGCCCAGGAAAAATAAATGCCTATCACGCCCCGGGAGGGCTTGGAGTTAGAATGGACTCAGCACTTTATGACGGATATGTAATACCCCCATATTACGATAGCTTAATTGGCAAACTAATTGTTCATGCACCAGATCGCCCCGCAGCGATTTCTCGCCTAAAAAGGGCTCTGGACGAGTTAATAATTGATGGAATCGAAACCACAATTCCTCTGTTTCACGCACTTTTAGAAGAAGAGGATGTGTACTCTGGGAATTACAACATTCATTGGTTGGAACATTGGCTGGAATACACCTTTAAAGAAAAATGAAGCCAGAGCCTCTTGATCCACAGCTAATGCTTAGAGCCTATGCTAGAGGTATTTTTCCCATGGCAGAAAAGGCAACTGATCCAGAGCTGTTTTGGGTCGATCCTGATATGCGTGGTATTTTTCCAATGGAAAAGCTTTACTTATCCCGCAGCATGCGGCGGTTTTTGCGTGGAAATGAAATAAAAACTTCGTTGAATACTGAATTTGAAACCGTCCTGTTCCACTGTTCAAATCGGAGTGAAACTTGGATCAATCCAACTTTGAAAAGCTGCTACAAAGAGCTTCACAGCTTAGAACGATGCCATAGCCTAGAGGTTTGGCAAAGTGACGAGCTAGTGGGTGGAATATTTGGATTGACTATTGGTGGCGCATTTTTTGGAGAAAGTATGTTTTCTTTAAAAAAAAATGGTTCAAAAACTGCAGTCATAACACTTAGATTACACCTTCAGAACTGTGGATTTAAACTCTTTGATACCCAATTTATAACTGACCACCTGAAGAGTTTAGGCGCTATTGAGATCAGCAAGAGCTCATATCGAAACCAATTGGCCAAAGCTGTTAATTTGGCGGTCTCAATAAACTCTCAGCCACTACCAAATGTTCAAGGTATTTTACAACGCAACACCCAAACATCGTAGCGAGGATGCTCTAACGCGTTTAGTGCAGGTGAAGAAGCCACCATCCAGCCATTAAATAGTTGAGCTTTATCTTTGGCCCAGTAAACCGACAAAAGCGCGAACGCATCAAGACCAATTTTTTCTAATGGATAACGGCAGGAGTGGAGATGTATGTCGATAGGACCGATAGTGACCGGTTCTTCAACCGATAATATAAAAGTTTGTAGCTCACCTGTGGTCCTATCTAGCCATCTCATTTCGGCAGTACTTGTTTCACTAGCCCGCTGCGAAACCCCCTGAACTGGCAAGAAAATTAAAAAAAACGCCAGCAAACGTATCATTAACTACCACTGCCAGATGCAAATTTCATTAGTAAATTCAATATTCCTAACGATGACTGAGTGTCGGCTATGGTGTCCCCTTCTGAAAGATTAAAGGAAGACCCACCAGGTTGTAATTCAACAAAATGACCACCTAAGAGACCTTCTGAAGCAATTATAATAGCAGTATCGTCTGGTAGCTGAATAGTATTTTGAAGGGCTATTTCGACATCAACAAAAAAACTTTCCGGATTAAGGGCTATATTGGAAATTGAACCAACTTTTACTCCAGCTAAACGAACATCCGTTCCAACCGAAACACCCTCAATGGATCGAAAACTTGCATTTAACAGATAGGAATTATCAGCATCGACCCAACCACCACGTTGAAAAGCAACAAAAGCAAACCCAACCGCAGCTATCAGCACGCATGTACCAGCAATGAACTCAGCCCAAATGCCCCGCATCATGTTACTCCGGTGTCCAGGCCTCATAGTCGCTGCGCGACCGAGGCGTAGTTTTTCGTATAGAACCAGCAGGAGCATAAGCCATAACAGTACCTGTAAGGTTCGGCAGATGAGGCTTTTCCCATGCTTTGTGAACTAATGGAGTTGAATTTGGTGGTTCGTCCCATGTGTGATGTAGCCAACCATGCCAATCAGGACTGACACAACTCGCTTCAGCCTCTCCATTAAAAATTACCCAGCGCTTGGCATTATCACGCGTCTGATAAAATATGTTTCCAGCTTCATCCTCGCCAACCTTCACGCCTTTGCGCCAGGTAAATAGCTGGGTATTCAAAGTCTGACCATTCCACCAAGTAACCGCACGAAGAAGTGTAGACAATATTCCCATGGAAGCCTCCCAAATCTAATTACAAAAGATATGCCTTAGTTGCAGCCATGGGTCTAGTGCCTGTCTTACCTCATATTAAAATGAACCAAATCTTGAATATGGATTTAATCATTTTTAATATTTTATTTTACTACCCAGCCGATGCCGGCTCACTTTTGCTATCACTATGGATCATTAGTGGTGCGGCATCAGATGCAACTGCCTCTTCATTCACGACAACTTCTTCTACGCTATCTAATCCAGGTAAATCAAACATCGTATCAAGAAGGATATCTTCCAGAATAGATCGCAAACCCCTTGCGCCAGTTTTACGTTCAATCGCTCTCTTTGCGATTGCAACAAGCGCATCATCGGTGAATTTCAACGCTACCTCTTCGAGCTCAAACAACCGCTGGTATTGTTTAATCAACGCATTTTTAGGCTCAGTCAGAATTGTTACCAAAGAAGCTTCGTCTAAATCCGTTAATGTCGCAATAACTGGCAAGCGCCCCACAAACTCTGGTATCAGGCCGAACTTAAGGAGGTCTTCTGGCTCCAATTCACTGAATACTTCTCCGACGCCACGACTATCATTCTCTTTGACATCTGCGCCAAAACCAATCGAACTTCCCTTGCCCCTTGCTGATATTATCTTATCGAGCCCCGCAAAAGCTCCGCCACAAATAAACAAGATGTTTGTTGTATCTACTTGCAGAAACTCTTGCTGTGGGTGTTTGCGACCACCTTGAGGAGGAACGCTGGCTACCGTGCCTTCCATAATTTTAAGTAAGGCCTGTTGAACTCCTTCCCCAGAAACATCCCGTGTTATCGATGGGTTATCCGATTTCCGCGTAATTTTATCTACTTCATCAATATATACGATACCCCGTTGGGCCCGCTCCACATTGTACTCACTGGCCTGCAATAACTTAAGTATAATATTTTCAACATCTTCACCCACATATCCCGCTTCAGTTAATGTGGTTGCATCAGCCATCGTAAAAGGAACATCGATGATGCGAGCTAAGGTTTGTGCAAGCAAAGTTTTACCGCAACCAGTAGGTCCGATTAGCATGATATTTGATTTAGCAAGTTCAATTTCGTCTGATTTTGCAGCAACATTTAAACGTTTGTAGTGATTGTGTACCGCAACAGAAAGCACACGTTTTGCATGAGATTGACCAATCACATAGTCATCTAACACTTGGCAAATTTCCAAGGGCGTCGGAACACCCTCCGAGGCTTTTAGGCCTGAAGCCTTAGTTTCTTCACGGATAATATCCATACAAAGTTCAACGCATTCATCACAAATGAAGACCGTTGGACCTGCAATAAGTTTTCGTACTTCATGCTGGCTTTTGCCACAAAAACTGCAGTAAAGGGTATTTTTACCGTCGCCACTTACTTTATCAGCCATGTATCACCTTTTAGCCCTCTGCACTCGTCAAATATACAAACTAAAACCTTTAGATCGATGCTAAATTGCGGAGAGTTTATGACACCGCACACAAGGCCACAACCAAAATTTAAATTTTATAAAATCAGTCTTCATCTTTGGGTCTATTTGCCACTATCTCATCAATCAAACCCCAATCTTTGGCATCTTCCGGTGACATAAAGTTATCACGCTCGAGGGCAGCTTCCACCATATCGTAATCTTGCCCAGTATGACTTACATAGATTTCGTTCAGACGGCGTTTTAATTTTTGAGTAAACTCTGCATGAATCATAATATCAGTGGCTTGACCTTGGTAACCACCAGAAGGCTGGTGTACCATAATGGACGAGTTTGGCAGAGAAAACCGCATGTCTTTGGCTCCTGCAGTTAATAGCAAAGATCCCATTGAAGCAGCTTGGCCCACACAAAGAGTACTTACTTTTGGCTTTATGTACTGCATAGTATCATAGATCGACAGGCCAGCCGTAACCACACCACCAGGTGAATTGATGTACATGCTGATGTCTTTTGACGGGTTTTCTGCTTCAAGATGGAGCAGCTGAGCAATAACTAACGTACTCATACCATCATGAACCGGTCCATTCACAAAAATAATGCGCTCCTTCAGCAAGCGCGAGAAAATGTCATAGGCTCGTTCACCACGACTAGTTTGCTCAACCACCATGGGGACGAGGTTCATATAGGTCTCTACTGGATCGTTCATAAGTTCCGCCTGCTGCTCTAAATTGAGGCATTACGCCAAATTGTTTGTATAATATTAGTGTTGCCCCCCGGATAGAACAAGGGGCAGAGAGCTTTTTAAGAGAAATTAAGTCAATAACTTAAGATTTAACAATGAAGGCAAGCTTATAAAAAAATAGACCACCTGTTTCAGTGTCTGAACGATCTACCAAAACCCCCAAGCAATCAAAGTATTGGCCACAAATAAAATTTACCTCTTCATATCATTTACATGTTTCCATCAATCATAAGGAGACAAAAACCGGATGCATTCATATATTAAATATGCAAAACAAAGATGAATTTTGAACGCCAAAGCTTGGTCCGTTATTACAAAAAGGTGGTGAGATGTATCCGTTAGAAGGTCTAAAAGTTATAGAAATCGCTCGCGTACTGGCAGGACCATGGATTGGACAAACTCTTGCAGATCTGGGGGCAGAAGTAACAAAAGTAGAAAGCCCAGATGGAGATGATACAAGAAATTGGGGTCCTAATTATATTAAAAAAGGCAAAGATAATTCTGCAGCTTATTTTCATAGTACAAACCGTGGAAAGAAGGGGGTCACTGTCGACTTCAACGACCCCAATCGTTTATCTTATCTTAAAGAACTAATTTCTTCTGCAGACGTATTGGTTGAAAATTTTAAAGTGGGCAGCCTAGAAAAGTTTGGATTGGATTTTTCCACGCTTAGTGCTGCAAACCCAAGGCTAATATATTGTTCCGTAACAGGTTTTGGGCAAGATGGCCCCAGGGCGCACAAAGCTGGTTATGACTTTATGATCCAAGGCATGACTGGCATTATGGACATTACCGGTGAGCCAGATGGCATGCCCCAGAAAGTAGGCGTAGCATTTGCCGATATTTTCACTGGGCTTTATGGAGTAATTGGTATCCAAGCTGCCCTAGCTCAGCGGGAACGAACCGGTACCGGACAACATATCGATATGGCTCTTTTTGATTGCATGCTGGCTGCTCAGGCTAATCAAAACCTAAACTATCTATCCACTGGAGAAAGCCCAAAACGTATGGGGAACGCACACCCCAGCATTGTACCCTATCAAGTTTTCCCAGTCGCGGACGGCCATATAGTTATCGCGTGCGGAAATAATAGGCAATTTCACAATCTAGCTCTTGCGTTGGAACGGCACGATTGGATTGATAATCCCATTTTCGCAGACAACATGACCCGGATATCGAATAGAGCTGAAGTTGTAAGCCAAATCACACAGCAGCTTAGTACTTGGAATAAATTAGAAGTCTTGTCCTCACTAGAGGCGGCCGGAGTGCCGTCAGGGCCAATCAACACTGTGGCCGAGGCTCTGGAAGATCCACAAACTTTGCATCGAGCAATGCGCATTGCACCCGAAGGCATTCCCGGCGTACGCACGCCGATTAAATTTTCAAACAGCAGCTTGCAGCTTAAGCGGGCAGCACCAGGTTTAGGCGAGCATAATAACAGTGATGATTTGGAGCCCCATTAAACTATAGGACAGACAATGGCAGATACTACTGACGTAATGAAGTTTTTAAACCAGACGAGCTGGGATGATCTACCGTCAAAGGTGCGTGAACATATAAAATTTTGTTTGCTGGATTTGATTGGAGTTGCAGCTGGCGGCGCTAAAACCAAATTATCAAATATTGCCCGCGACTACGCCGCAATGGATATGGGCGGCACCGTCCCAATGATTTTTGATGGACGGGGAGCCTCTGTTGCTGGAGTGGCGATGGCAGGCGGCATGACGATTGACGCATTGGATGGCCATGACGGGTTTAATCCCGCCAAAGGCCACGCAGGTTGTGGTCTATTACCCGCTCTTTATGGGGTAGCCCAAGATAATAAATCAATTTCTGGTCGTGAATTTTTATTAAACCTTACGATTGGCTATGAATTAGCGTGCCGCGCAGCTTTAGCACAACACGCAACAGTAGCAGACTACCATACCTCAGGAGCTTGGGTTGCAGTAGCAATCGCAGGCGTGGCATCACGTATGATGGGACTGTCTGAGACTCAAACTGCACATGCGATGGGAATAGCCGAATATCATGGCCCCCGAAGCCAAATGATGCGGTGCATAGACCACCCAACAATGCTAAAGGATGCCTCAGGTTGGGGTGCAATGTGCGGCGTATCAGCTGCGCGAATGGCCAAAGCTGGATTCACGGGTGCTCCAGCGCTCACTTTACAGACAGAGCACTACAAAGATTTAGGAAAAAATTGGCTTGTAACGCAGCAATATTTTAAGCCATATCCAGTCTGCCGTTGGGCCCAGGCACCAATCGCAGCAGTTTTAGATTTAAAAGTCCAACATAATATTGAGAGTAAAGATATTAGCGGTGTTCATATTACTTCGTTTCACGAGGCGGTACGCCTCGGCCAAAAAATAGTAACCAATACGGAGGAAGCGCAGTATTCAACATCATTTCCATGTGCTGTGGCACTTGTTCATGGCGATGTATTACCAGAACATATCGCTGATAATGCCTTAAAACATCCTGAGATACAGCGCTTATCTTCAGTTTTAAC
>JAFMEA010000049.1 GCA_017856985.1 Planktomarina sp. | reverse complement strand
CCCTCGTCGGTTTTCAAGACCGGTGCATTCGACCACTCTGCCACTCCTCCGACAACAGCGTGTTAATCGCCAGAAAATGATTCAGCAAGGGGTGTAATGAACGTTAATTGCAACAATTTTTATTTTTTAACCATCAGAGGCCACTAATCTTGGGGACACCATGGCTAGAGTGGAATTTCAACAACCAAAAAAAGTTTTAGATACAAGTAAATTAATGTCTATAACCGAAATAGAAATAATGATTTGAACATCTAAAAGCCTTGACCCTAACCTCTAGCCAAGGTTTTGGTAAAGTTAATTGTATACGCAGCTACAGGTAGGAAAGATCATGTCCAAAAACCCATTCCTTTTTCTGCTTATTGTTCTAACCTCGCTCACTTTTACCAGAGCTTCCTTTGCCTTTGATACATCAGCACAAGCAGCTTATGTGATTGATCAGGAAACAGGGACGGTACTACTCGCAAAGAAAGAGAATGTCGCTTTACCGCCTGCATCAATGTCAAAGTTAATGACTTTGTTTATGACCTTTGAGGCATTGCGTGACGGTCGCCTCCGCTGGGACGAAAAACTACGCGTGTCAGAGCATGCCATGAGCTACGGCGGATCTACTATGTTTCTAGACACTACTGACCGAGTGACAGTGCAGGACTTGATACGTGGAATTATAGTTTTATCCGGCAACGATGCGTGTGCGGTTATTGCAGAGGCTCTATCCGTCGATGGCACAGAAAAAGGCTTTGCAACAATGATGACCGCCAAAGCGAAAAAGCTCGGTATGCATCACTCTGTGTTTGCAAATTCAAATGGCTGGCCACATCCCAGTCAGCGAATGTCAATGAAAGATCTTGCTATTATCGCAAACCATATAATCACCGATTTTCCGACGCAGTATCTTTTGTTTGCAGAAAAAGAATTTGCCTTTGATGGCCGTGCGCCAAGTAACACACAAAATCGTAATCCGCTTTTAAAATTAGACATTGGCGCCGATGGATTGAAAACTGGGCATACCTCTGAAGCCGGATACGGGCTAGTTGGTTCTGCTAAACAAGGCAACAGACGTGTCATTTTCGTTTTAACTGGATTAGAATCTGCTAAGAAACGGGCAATGGAAGCTGAACGAATTGTAAATTGGTCTTTTCGACATTTCACCTCAAAAACCTTGAGCCAATCGGGATCCATAATTGCACACGCAGACGTCTGGATGGGCAAAAGTCGTACTGTGGCCATGACATTGGAAGCTGGTGCCTCAATCTTGGTTCCAACTTCAAGTATGGACGAAATTTCATCCAAAGTTGTGTATCAAGGACCCCTCGAAGCACCCATTGCCTCGGGAGAGAATATAGGCGAGTTGATCATTTCAATTCCAGGAATGCCTCAAAAGAGCTTGAAGTTAGTAGCAGCAGAGCCAGTTGCGATCGGCGGGTTTATTTCTCGTATAAGAACGGTCGCACTCGTTCTGCTAAGAAAAGTTGGTTGGGGCCGTCTGGACGCGTAAATGACACAAGCGAATTTTGTATCTTTTGAGGGCATTGATGGTTGCGGAAAATCAACTCAAGCCAAACTGTTAAATCAGCACTTTGTTGATCAAGGAAAAGACGTCATATTCTCAAGAGAGCCAGGAGGCAGTCCCGGAGCCGAGACTATTCGGGCACTTTTATTAACCGGCAATACTGACAAATGGTCAGCAGAAACTGAGTTATTACTTTTCACAGCCGCCCGACGCGACCACTTAGAAACAACTATTGAGCCTGCCCTAGCCTCTGGAAAAATGGTTATTTGTGATCGATTTGCAGATAGTACTCGTGTCTACCAAGGTGCCACACGCGGAGACCTTCGCAGTAAAGTCGATCTATTACATACAGCAATGATTGGACGGGAACCAGACATAACCATAATTATAGACGTCGAGCCAGAAGTTGCATTAAAACGTGGCCTAGCTCGAAACTCTGGTGAAGACAGATTTGAAGATTTTGGATTGGAATTTCAAGAAAATTTACGTCATGGTTTTTTGAAATTGGCAGAAGAATATCCATTTCGATGCCATCTAGTTGATGGAAACCGCCCAACAGAGGAAGTATTTAAAGATGTTTTGGTTTTGGCCCAGCCATGAATGCAATTCCTGAACCTGATCGGATCGAAGGGGTGAAGCACCCTAACGAAACTTCAAAGGTTTTTGGTCATGACGCCGTTACCTCTAAGTTTTTACAAACTTTCAACAAAGGTAGGTTACATCATGCGTGGATGCTGACTGGACCAAAAGGAATTGGCAAGGCGACGTTGGCATATAACATAGCGAAATTTTTACTTATACAAGAGGCATCTACCAATCACGTTTTTAACCAAGAAATTCAAAAAAGTACCTTAGAAGTTTCCAACAAAAATCCAATTTTACGTCGAATAAGAGCTGGCTCTGAGCCAGGTCTATATGTCTTACGGCGACCCCTAGATGAAAAAACTGCAAAATTAAAAAATGTTATTACCGTCGACGCTGTTCGCGAACTTCGAAGTTTTTTTAGCCTTTCTACAACTGGGAACGGTCGACGGATCGTGATTGTAGATTGTGTCGACGATATGAATAACAATGCAGCAAATGCACTTTTAAAGCTACTGGAAGAGCCGCCAAAAAACGCTGTTTTGATTTTAGTAACACATCAGCCAAGTCGGATTTTACCAACCATCCGATCACGTTGCCAGAAATTAGCCTGCGCACCATTATCCACCACTGACCTTCAATCTGCGTTTGAAGCTGCTCTACCAGACGTCATATTTGACCGGCGCTTCGCCACCTTGGCTATGGGTTCAGTAGGACGTGCATTGCAGTTGGCTCTGAACGAAGGAATTGATACCTACTCACAAATTGTTGATTTATGCATAAACCTACCAAAAATCGATCGCATAAAGCTTTTAAAACTTGCGAATTCCTACAACCGCACTGCAGAGGGCAAATTTGATCAATTACAAGTCTTAGTTAATATTTTTCTAGCACGAATGGCGCTTTCGCCATTTAGTCAGGATAGTAACGGACAAGCCATCTCTGGAGAAAAGGAAATTTTTGCTCGACTTTGTCCAGATCAATTTGCAGCCCACCAATGGGCAAATATGCAACTTGAGCTAAGTCAGACGGTAGGTAGAAGCGTAGAGGCCAACCTTGACCCCAGTTCCCTGATCTTGGATATGGGTTTCAAAATAGAAGCGACTGCTGCTAAAATTTTAAATTAGAAAGGCTTTTCGTGATCAATCCCCCCCAAATCAGTGACAGTCACTGTCACCTTGATTTTCCAGATTTCAACGGTGAGCTTGATGATATAATCATGAATGCAAGACAAGCCGGTGTGAGCCGAATGGTGACAATCTGTACGCGCTTACACCAAGAGCCAATTGTTCGAAAAATAGCTGAAACATATGACCCTGTATTTTATGCTGCCGGAACTCACCCAATGAATGTAGATAAAGAACCAATGGCCACGGTTGACGAATTAATAAACTTGGCAGTACATCCCAAATTTGTTGGAATTGGTGAGACAGGCCTAGATTATCACTACACAGCGGAAAGTTCGGCACAACAAAAGCAATCTTTACTTATCCACATAGCAGCTGCTCAAAAGACAAAGCTACCTCTCATAATTCATTCGCGCGGCGCCGATAACGACATGGCAGAGATACTTAAATCCAGTTATAACAGTTCACCCTTTAGCTGTGTTATGCATTGCTTTAGTTCGTCACCTGAACTGGCCAAAATCGCTTTAGACTTGGGTTTCTACCTTTCGATGTCAGGCATTGCTACTTTCCCAAAATCGCAAGATGTGCGCGATATTTTTTCTAATACCCCGTTGGAGCGTATTTTGATTGAAACAGATGCGCCATACCTAGCGCCGCCTCCATTCCGAGGAAGACGCAACGAACCAGCTTACACGGCTTTTACTGCTCAAGTTGGGGCGGATATATTTGGTATAAACCTCAAGGATTTTGCTTCTAAAACTGAAGAAAACTTTGAACGTTTGTTTTGGAAGGCTAAATGACCCGTACCGTTACCATACTAGGTTGTGGATCATCTGGTGGGGTTCCCCGGCTCGGAAACAAATGGGGCGCCTGTGACCCAAAAAATAAAAAAAATGAACGCCGGCGTTGCTCAATTTTAATTGAACAAACCAACTCCAAAGGTACCACGCGGGTATTGGTTGATACCTCACCCGATCTGCGATCTCAGCTATTATCTGCTAATATAGGCGAGCTTGACGCTGTAATTTATACGCATGCTCATGCGGACCATGTCCACGGGTTAGATGATCTAAGGATGATTGTGATAAACATGCGTAGGAGGCTTCCAGTTTACGCAAACAAAGTGACAAAAGCAGCTCTTATATATAGGTTCAACTATGCTTTTGAGACACCTAAGGGTTCAAGTTATCCTCCAATTTTAGATATGAACGAAATAGAAGGCCCATTTGAAATTATGGGAGATGGTGGTTCTATCGACTTCAAACCTTTCGAGGTAAATCACGGCGACATAGATGCGTTGGGTTTTAGAGTAGGCGATATGGCTTATTTGCCAGATGTTTTCGATATTCCAACGGCAGCTTGGCAGCAGCTTTATAATCTCAAACTTTGGATTGTTGACGCTTTGCGCTATACGCCGCACCCATCCCACGCACATGTAGAAAAAACCCTTGGCTGGATAAATAAAGCTAAACCACAGCATACTATTATAACAAACATGCATATAGACCTAGATTATGAGATTTTCAGCTCAGAATTGCCTGAAGGCATAGAGCCGGCTTTTGATATGATGAAGCTCACAATCTAATATGTACAGTCTATTACAGGTTATAATTCCAGTCTTTTTGGTAATTGGTTTTGGATACCTAGCAGTATTGAGCAAATGGTTTGCAGACAGTGGCGTGGAAGCCCTAATGAAATTTACCCAAAACTTTGCGATACCATGCTTACTATTTCGGGCCGTTTCAAACTTGGATTTAGGACAAACCTTTCAATTAGCTTTACTTGGCAGTTTTTATTTTGGAGCAGTCTTCAGTTTTGTTCTCGGGCTTTTAGGGGCTCGATTCTTATTCAAAAGAAATTGGGATGAAAGCGTTGCAGTAGGTTTTTGCTGTCTATTTTCAAATTCAGTTTTATTAGGGCTTCCCATAACAGAGCGCGCATATGGCATTCAGGCACTATCTGGTAATTTTGCCATAATAGCGGTGCATGCCCCAATAGCCTATTTTGTCGGAATTACGGTAATGGAATTAATTCGCAACCAAGGCACAAGGGGTCCTCTATTAATTAAAAAAGTACTAGGGTCTATGTTTAAAAATGCCCTCGTGATTTCGCTAATTCTAGGTTTTGGCATTAATCTTTTAGGGATTTTATTACCTATCGTTATCACTGACGGGATAGATCTTTTTTCTAAAGCCGCCTTGCCAGTAGCGTTATTTGGCTTGGGGGGCGTTCTAGTACGATATCGCCCAGAAGGAGATCTACGCATTATACTCTACATCTGCACAATTTCTTTGCTCGTCCACCCCAGCTTAGTTTGGCTCACTGGTCGCTACTTTGATTTATCTAAAACTGATTTTCAAAGTGCGATATTAACTGCCGCCATGGCGCCAGGTATTAACACCTATATATTTGCAAATATGTACGGAAGTGCGCGCCGCATAGCAGCCTCAGCTGTATTAATAGGTACGGCTTTAACTATTTTTACAGCAAGCTTTTGGCTGTACGCTCTTGGTTAGTCCTAAAATCGATTTGGGCGAAACGGTACTAGCAAAGAACTCTCCGACATTTGTAACATTTCCAATGCCAATAGTTGACCAATCAAAGGGGCTAGGGTCACTCCACTGTGCATTACAGCCACAAATAATCCGCCATGCCCCGGAACATTACCAACAACTGGAAACCCATCCAAGGGTACTGGACGCGTTCCGATTTTGACATCAGTCAAATTTATTTTAGGCAGACCATGAAGCTTTGTTTTCAATCTCGCCATTACATCAGAAGCTAAGTCTAGGGGCACAGAATTTGGATCTAGATCACCACTAAATATTTCCCCAGCGGTAAGACTACCATCCACGTTTTGTCTGAAATGGACATCGTCCGTCATCAGAATATGATTGATTAAATGGGGGATGGAGGAAGTTTGGAGTATCAGTCCCGTTTTGTTTTGCATGGGCAAGACCCAGTCAATTCCCACCAATCCATGTTGAGCAGCGGCACCCGTCGCCATGACTACAAGATCACATTTAATATCACCCACACTAGTCTGAGCTTGAGAAACGTGGCCCCTAGAAAAATCTAGAGCAGTTACCTTACAGCCACTGAGAACGCGACCACCTGAAGCGGTAAGTTCAGCCAGTATGGCCAATGCCACTTTATCCGCCTGTCCTGCCCCTTCTAGAGGGGTTAGTATCGCTTCTTCTGGTGCATTTTTTAGATTAGGCTCAATAACTTTAATTTCATTTTTCTTTAACCACTTGGCTTGGTATCCCCGGGCCTTCAAATTAAAAAAATGGTCCTTAAGAGCTGAACCATGATCTTCCCACCAAAGCGTCCCCTGCCATCTAACAATTTCATTTAAGTTGAGCTGAGCACTAAACTGTCGAAAAGTATCAACTGCTGCCTCACGCAGTTTAAAGTATTCCTGACTTGGGGCAAAACTGGCATTAATCCATCCAAAGGAATTACTACTCGCCAAGCCTCCTAATTTGCCTTGTTCGACGACAACGACGTCAGCTCCCAAATTTTGACAGGCAAGCGCTGTACTGGCGCCAACAATCCCTGAGCCAACTATCAGTATTTTAGGTTTTTTAACCATTTTATCCCACTCGATTTGTTAAGGTACCGAGTGAGGACACAGATACAGTAACTGTATCGCCAGATACTAAGAAATTCGGTGGTAAAAGGCTTCCTCCACTGCCCTCTGGTGACCCAGTTGCAATTACATCACCTGGAGAAAGTGGATAAAGATGGGATAGATAAGACAGAATTCTTTTTAAAGAGAACAGCATTTGGTTTCCATATGTACTCTGCCTTAAAGAACCATTTACATGTGTTTCCAAGCGCATGTCCGAGATAGCCTGAGCATCAGAAACAGGCACAATCCAAGGGCCCCAGCTACCCGAACGATAAAAGTTTTTACCAGCGTGAATTGAATGTTTTTGATGCCCCCTTACTGATCCCTCGTTCATAATAGAATAACCAAAAATATGGTTTTTAGCCTCCCCTTCGGAAACCCGCCACATTAATTTACCTATGACAGCAACAATTTCTCCTTCATAATCATACGTATTTGCGGCCTCGCCACTTGGCAAATGTAAGGCGGCACCATTTCCCACAAACGAGTCACTAAAGCGCGTAAAAACTACAGGATGCCCTGGCGCCACTGGTATAGGTACGTCGATTGGATAGACTTTATTATAATTCAAACCTGCACAGATAATTTTTTTTGGGTTCGGTATCGGAGGTAAAAACTCAACTTTTCGCAATAGTACTGAATTTTTAAACTCCATCTCTTGTGTCATTTCTGAAGAAATTGCAGCTAACAAATTTGGATAAGTTTGACCAAAGCTTTCTGAAACAGGTAATACGGAATTGGAACTTTCGACACCATAAGTTTCCACGCCATCGATTTTAAAGCTACCAAATTTCATTAAAAAGCCTCCTCAATTCGACGGATTATTGTACTAATAGTTTGGTTATAAGGAGCTACCATATCATGCCTTTTTGCTACTGTCGGAACCATTCCATTAATAAATTCAATCTCTGATTTTCGACCCACCAGATGATCTTGCCTCATAGACGGCACAGCATCTGGCATCATGGCTACAAACCGTTCAAGGTATGTCTCGGCATCGTCAAATGAAAATTTAATGCCCTCTGCACAGCCTGCAGCGTAGGCTTCATTCAAGCAACCTATTGATATTGAACGAAAGTCTGAATTAGCTAGGAGTTCCCCAATGTTACACTTAAAAACCGTGCAAGGACCTGATAAAGCCACATTACATATATACTTTTCCCAGATTAATTGATGGATATCATCAAATGCCTGAGCATTGAAGCCAGCACTTCTCCAAATTTCCTCCAGATAGTCCAGCCGTTCCGTTCGGCCTCCTTCGATTTCGCCTAGCCGAATTAATTTCATTGCATTGTGGTGAGCGTGCCCTGGACCCCGTATTTCCGCGCCAAATCCGTCTGCTACTCCAAGTAGTACGGCTGTTTTTGGCAGGTAATCAGAGACTTGAGTACCAGCACCAAGCCCGTTTTGGATGGTTAATACCATCGCATGTGATGGCATCACTTTAGCTATAGCCTGCGCCGCCTCCGCAACTCCTGATCCTTTGGTAGCAATCACATACAAATCACATTTTGGTATTGACCCTACATCCATAACGGCCTGAACACTACTCACGAGCCTATCACCACTTATCCCGGACAAGCGAAGACCAGATGCGTTTATAGCAATCACATGCTCTGGCCATTTATCTACTGCCCAAACTTCATGGCCCGCCTCTGCAAAAAAAGTGGCGTAAATCGAGCCCATGGCACCCACGCCCAAAACAGCGATCCTCATCAGCCGTAACTCCAATCTTTTATTATAGTAGCCAGTCATAACCCAGTGCCTTGCAATGTAAATTGTGGTTTTTCAAAAAATATTTGAAATGCACACTTCAAAAGTTTTTTAAATATGCCTCTTGTTTATGCCTGTGGGAACAACAAATCTATGTCTCAGTAGGGAATCAAAATATGCACAATAATTCGCCGGAGCAGATGCCATTTTTGCAGAATGCTGCACCCAATGTACGTGAACGCGAAAAAATGGAAGGCGGCAAAGCCTTCCGCCTCGAAACTGAATTTACCGCTGCAGGCGACCAGCCAACTGCTATCAAAGAATTAGTAGGAGGCATCCAATCTGGCGAAAGGAACCAAGTACTATTAGGTGCTACTGGGACTGGAAAAACCTTCACTGTGGCACGAGTAATCGAAGAAACTCAGCGGCCTGCTATTGTTTTAGCACCAAATAAAACTTTAGCTGCCCAGCTCTATGGGGAGTTTAAAGGTTTTTTTCCGGACAATGCAGTCGAATACTTCGTAAGTTACTATGACTATTACCAACCAGAAGCCTACGTCGCTAGATCGGATACCTACATTGAAAAGGAAAGCCAAATCAATGAACAAATTGACCGGATGCGCCATTCGGCCACCCGTTCATTGCTGGAGAGAGATGACGTAATCATAGTCGCCTCAGTTTCATGTATTTACGGTATAGGATCCGTCGAGACTTATGGGGCAATGACCCAAGATTTGCATTTAGGAAAAAATTACGACCAACGTAAAGTAATTGCTGATCTAATAGCACAACAATACCGTCGCAATGATCAGGCCTTTCAGCGCGGCACTTTTCGAGTTCGTGGTGACAGTTTGGAAATATGGCCAGCCCATCTGGATGATCGAGCTTGGCGACTTAGTTTCTTTGGACAGGAACTTGAGAGCATTGTTGAATTTGATCCACTTACAGGGGAACGAACCGATAGTTTTGAAAAAGCTCGAATTTATGCCAATAGCCATTATGTAACCCCCCGCCCCACTATGCAGCAGGCAATAATTGGAATTAAAAAAGAGCTTCGCCTTCGTTTAGACCAGCTCGTTAGTGAAGGTAAACTGTTAGAAGCCCAACGACTTGAGCAGCGTACAAATTTTGATCTTGAAATGTTGGAAGCTACCGGTGTCTGCGGAGGCGTCGAAAATTATTCGCGCTACCTAACAGGACGCGCGCCAGGGGAGCCTCCCCCAACTTTATTTGAATTCATTCCAGACAATGCAATTGTTTTTGCAGATGAAAGCCATGTAAGTGTGCCCCAAATTGGTGGAATGTACAAAGGAGACTATCGACGTAAGTTTACTTTGGCAGAGCATGGTTTTCGATTGCCGTCATGTATGGATAATCGTCCGCTAAAGTTTGAGGAATGGGATGCAATGCGCCCTCAATCTGTATTTGTCTCAGCCACACCATCATCCTGGGAGCTCAACCAAGCTGATGGTGTATTCACTGAGCAGGTAATTCGACCCACAGGTTTGCTAGATCCACCAGTAGAAATACGTTCTGTGGAAACACAAGTTGATGATCTTTTGGATGAAATTCGTAAAGTGGCGGCCGCAGGTCAGAGGGTTCTGGCAACCACGCTGACCAAGAGGATGGCCGAGGATCTTACCGAATACTTACATGAGCAGGGTATACGTGTGCGCTATATGCATAGCGATATTGATACCATTGAGCGTATTGAAATTTTACGGGATTTACGACTTGGTGCGTTTGATGTCTTAGTTGGGATCAATCTTTTGAGGGAAGGATTGGACATCCCTGAATGTAGCCTAGTAGCAATTTTAGATGCAGATAAGGAGGGATTTCTTCGTTCTGAAACATCCCTCGTGCAAACTATAGGACGCGCAGCTCGTAACTCTGATGGCCGCGTAATTATGTATGCAGATAAAATTACGGGATCTATGGAGCGAGCGATTAACGAAACCAATCGACGCCGTGAAAAGCAAGCTGCATATAATACTTTGCATGGAATTACTCCTTACACTGTAAAGAAAAATGTCGAAGACATTTTGGCTGGCTTATACAAAGGCGACACCGATATGTCGCGAGTTACAGCAAAAATTGACCCTGCCTTGCAAGGTGGAAATATCCACACGGTGCTGGAAGGTCTCCGGCTTGATATGCGTAAGGCTGCTGAGAACCTTGAATTCGAGGAAGCTGCACGTTTGCGTGATGAGGTCAAACGATTGGAAACTGTAGAACTTACAGTGGCCGACGACCCGCTGGCACGACAATACGCTGTAGAAAAAGCTGTAGAAGATGTAAAAAAAGCTTCAGGGCGGTCAACGGGTGGACGCGCTGGTGCGAGGGGTCGAGCTCGACGACGCTGATGATTAAAAAGTGGAACCAACTGGTTGTACGCCTATACGCCAATTTCTTCTGAAGGCAGAAGCTGAACTCCATTAATTAGCCATTTACCACCAATATTAAGCATGCGATAAGCCATTACATGAAATCGGCCCTGTTGGTCCTGTATTTGGACCTTTTGCCAAAATTCGTCTTCAATGGTTTGCAGCTCTAAAAACTTAATATCAGCGGGTCGATAAACCATCGGATAGCCACGCCGAACCATTAAGCCAAATCGCTCTGAGGACTTAAAAATAGTTTGGATATTTGGACTGGCATATTCAAATGCTGCTATAAAATCATCTCTTTGAAATGCCTCTATTTGTGATTGGATAGTCGTCTGGATTTTAGTTTCATCCGGCCACGCAGCTGAAAACCAGATCACCCAGAGCCCCAACGCCATTATAATGGATTTCATTTTCTTCTCCTCACCCACATTTCTTTTAATTAGTGCGTGAGCGAGATTGGTCAAAATCTATGTGATTATGAAAGATCTCCAGCTAAACACTTTTCTATCAAAGCTATACTTTCGTCGATACCAAGCAAAGCCAAGAAACCGCCAAACCGGGGGCCTTGCGAGGCACCAAGCAGCACTTCATATAATGCTTTAAACCAATCGCGCATTGGATCAAACCGTTCACGTCCACAAGAAAAAACAAGGCTCTGAAGGGCATCAGGATCTGGTCCTTGGTTCCACGTTTTCAACCCAGAAAGTAATTCCGCCAAAGCCTCAGCTTCTAAATCACTTGGGGCACGATAAGTTTTGGTTGGTTTTACAAAGTCATCATAGTACCGCACGGCAAATTCTACTGCCGCATCTAAATCAGAATTCACGTCGGGAGTGGCATCAGGCGCGTATCTTTTTATAAATCCCCACAACTGGTCTTTGTTTTTAGCACCTACTACCGAAGCCAAATTCAACAACATAGAAAAAGGTACGACCATCCCACTTTTTGGAACGTCACCACCATGGATATGCCAAACAGGATTGTTAAGGCGCGCATTATCGTCCTGTGTCTCATAAGCTCGTAATTGTTGGTGATATTCATCTACAGCTTTAGGTATCACATCAAAATGCATTCTTTTGGCTGTTTTTGGCTTTAGATACATAAAATAGGAAAGACTTGCGGTGCTGGCATAACGCAACCACTGGTCAATAGAAACTCCGTTACCAGAAGTTTTAGATATCTTCTGGCCATTTTCATCCAGAAATAACTCATAACTAAAATGTTCAGGAGCGATGTGCCCTAAGATACGAGATATTTTGTCATAAATTGGAGTATTTGTAGAGTGATCCTTGCCATACATTTCAAAATCGACGCCAAGCGCAGCCCAACGCGCTCCAAAATCAGGTTTCCATTGTAGTTTGACGTTTCCACCCGTCACTGGCAACGTCATTTCTGTGCCGTCCTCACTATCAAAAGTAATCGTACCATTCTCTCGGCTGACAGATTTCATTGGGACATACATAACCCTCCCCGTTACCGGATGGATTGGTAAAAAAATAGAATATGTTTGCCGACGCTCTTCACGCAATGAAGCTAACATCACCTTCATAATTTCATCATATTTTTCAACTGCCTGGAGTAGAATTGTATCAAATCTTCCGCTCTTGTAAAATTCTGTGGCGCTGATGAACTCATAATCGAAACCAAAAGTATCCAAAAAACGCTTCAGCATTGCATTATTGTGATGACCAAAGCTTTCATATTCTCCAAATGGGTCCGGGACAGATGTTAAAGGTAGCTGTAAGTACTTAATTAGACCCTCCGAATTAGGAACGTTGCTTGGCACCTTCCGCATCCCATCCAAATCATCAGAAAAGCAAACAAGGCGTGTTGGAATTTCACTGAGCTCTTGAAAAGCTCTAATTACCATTGAGGTCCGAGCCACCTCACCAAAAGTTCCTATGTGCGGCAGACCGCTCGGTCCATATCCAGTCTCAAACAGCGCATAACCATTTTTTGGCGGAGTTTTCTCAAATCGTTTTAATATCCGGCGTGCTTCCTCAAAAGGCCATGCCTTGGATTGAGTAGCGGCTTCGCGAAGAACAGACATATCAAACTCCACTTTTTTACAGCTTCCCTATTGCTGCGTGAGCGTCGGGTCAATAAGTTCAAGTAAACCTGACAAAAGGATTTTGACAAATTGACTGATAGTCCTGCACCACTTTCATCACAAGACTGCTTAGTGGCAGTCATGATTGCTATTTCTGCTAGCGACGAAAACATCAGGACTGCAGAGTTAATTACGATTCAGTCTATAGTAAATCATTTACCAATTTTTAGTGATTATGACGTAGATCGGATCAAGTCCGTTGCGGCTATGGTGTTGGATTTACTATCTGAGGAAGACGGACTTGACGCTTTGTTTGGTTTAATTCGTGACAACTTGCCCAGCCACCTAAACGAAACTGCATACGCAATGGCTTGTGACGTAGCTGCAGCAGATGGAAAGTTGAAGCAAGAGGAACTGCGCATGTTACAAGAAATCCGTTATGAATTAAATCTCGATCGCCTGCACGGAGCAGCGATTGAGATGGCCGCGCGAGCCCGTTTCCGAAAACTGACTTAAATGGCACTATCAATGACGCCAACTTATTTTTGATCTCGGCTTATTAAAGCGCAT
>JAFMEA010000168.1 GCA_017856985.1 Planktomarina sp. | reverse complement strand
CATCACCTCGACAAATCTATCCCAGAAGATGTGGCCTTTGCCGAAAGCCGTATTCGCCGTGAAACTATTGCAGCCGAAGATATCCTGCACGACATGGGCGCATTTTCGATTATTGCATCTGACAGTCAGGCGATGGGGCGCGTGGGCGAGGTTCTCATTCGCACATGGCAAACGGCTGACAAAATGAAAAAGCAGCGCGGCAGATTGCCTGAAGAAACTGGTGAAAATGATAACTTCCGTGTCCGCCGCTATATTGCGAAATACACCATAAACCCCGCAATTGCCCATGGAATCAGTGGTGACATTGGTAGTATCACTGAAGGAAAACGTGCGGATCTAGTCCTGTGGAACCCCGCCTTTTTTGGCGTCAAACCTGAGATGGTTTTGATGGCCGGCACAATCGTGTGTGCCCAAATGGGAGACCCAAACGCATCTATCCCCACGCCACAACCTGTCTATTCGCGCCCAATGTTTGGGGCCTATGGAAAGTCGGTTGAGCATTCGGCAGTCTGTTTCGTATCAGCCGCAGCCCAAGCGGATGGGATTGGCGACAAGCTAGGTCTTTCCAAGCAAACCGTGGCCGTGGAAAATACCCGAAACATCGGAAAATCAGATTTGGTCCACAACACCGCAACGCCACATATGGAGGTCAATCCAGAGACCTATGAGGTTCGCGCTGATGGTGAACTTCTAACCTGTGAGCCCGCCACTGAGCTTCCAATGGCCCAAAGGTACTTCTTATTCTGATGACCGATTTCATTTCTCAAACTATCCTTAAAACCGGCCTCTGGTCCAACGCTGTCGATAGCTGTTTCCTCTCATACGAGGAAAGATTTTTGCGCCGTAAAGTTTTAAAAACTGTGAAAGGCGCGAGCCTCCTCGTGGACCTCGCCCACGCCACGTCTTTGGACCACGGTGATGCCTTTGCGCTAGCTGATGGCCAAGTGATCGAGGTTGTCGCCGCACCGGAGACATTGCTTGAGATCACAGGTGATCTCGTGCAACTGGCCTGGCATATAGGCAATCGACACACCCCCTGCCAGATCGAAAGCGAACGCCTATTGATTCAGAATGACAATGTAATTAGCCATATGCTTGAACATCTTGGCGCAAACATAACGCGGATAAATGCCCCCTTTACGCCAGAAGGCGGCGCATACGGCCATGGGCGCACCCATTCGCATGAGCACGGTCGCACAGCACATGAACACTGACATTTTAACCCTGTCACAGCTGTTATCGCCCGGTTTCCCCGTGGGGGCATTCGCATACTCGCATGGACTTGAGACGGCCGTAAACGACGGACAAATTATGTCTGCCGCTACCCTTCAGTCTTGGCTATTAGACCTCTTAGAACATGGTGGCGCGCACTCAGATGCGGTATTATTAAACGTAGCTTTTGGTATGGCAGTGGATGAGGTTGCGATGATCGACGCCCATGCCCGGGCCTTTGCAGCGTCGGTCGAGCGCCTAAAAGAAACAGATCTGCAAGGTCGAGCTTTTTGTGAAACCGTTGAGACTGTTTGGGGTGTTGAACTTGGACGCCTTTGTTATCCTATTGCTGTCGGTCGTACAGCTGCCACCCTTAACCTCGATCCAGAGCTAACCACCGCGATGTATTTGCAGTCGTTCATTTCAAATTTAACAGCAGCTGCAATGCGCTTGGTTCCATTGGGACAGGTGGATGGGCAAAAAATACAAATAGCTTTGAAGCCTCACTACACTAAAATAGCGAAGCAGTTGCGCAGCGCGACATTGGACGATCTACATAACAGTGCCTGGGTTTCTGACATTACATCCATGCACCACGAAACCCAATATTCCCGCACCTTTCGTACATAAGGAGACAGATCATGGCATCAAAAAATGGCCCTCTTCGCATCGGTATCGGCGGTCCGGTTGGAGCAGGAAAAACAACTTTAACAGCAGCGTTAGCAAAACTTTTACACCCAAAAACCTCCATTGGTGTCATCACCAACGACATCTACACGCAAGAAGACGCCGAAGCCTTGATGCGGATGCAAATTCTACCCCAAGATCGCGTGATTGGCGTAGAAACAGGCGGCTGCCCACATACTGCTATTCGTGAGGATGCTTCGATCAATCTAGCCGCTATTGCCCAAATGCGCGAAAGACATCCGGATGTAGACATCATTCTAATCGAGAGTGGTGGAGACAACTTGTCGGCCACCTTCAGCCCAGAATTGGCGGATGTGACTGTCTATGTAATCGACGTTGCCGCAGGTGAAGAAATCCCCCGCAAAGGTGGACCTGCTATCACTAAGTCAGACGTGTTAGTCATCAACAAAACCGACCTTGCCCCCCACGTTGGGGCCTCACTCAGCGTGATGGAACATGATGCTAAGCTGATGCGCGGCGACAAGCCCTTTGTCTTTACCAGCCTGCGCAATGGCATTGGCCCTGACAAGGTTATCAACTTGTTGGCCAATATCAGTGGATTTAAGGAGTTGGAATGCTAGAGGTATTACTCTTGAGTACATCTGGCCGTATCTAACCTAAAAGAGTAGATTTGATTTGACCCTAATATCTTTTATGATGATTCAATAAAATCGATCTAATCAGCGAAAGTAATTACATCATGACCATTATGCACACCAGTCAAATCACTGGAAAAAATGTTTGGAAAGGTGCTGATTTTAGAAAGGATGACAGCTGGATACATCACTTGACCAGAGATGAGATTGAAGCGATGGATAATATGCTTGCAG
>JAFMEA010000048.1 GCA_017856985.1 Planktomarina sp. | reverse complement strand
GTGGCCTGGTGGACAAGAAAATCATATCCAAGTCGACCTAGCAAATCCAAAAAGTACCATGGCCGCAACAGAAGAAATCAAAAATAAATTAAACGGTAAATTACATGCATTGATTAATAATGCAGGCGCCTCGCCTAAGTCCACAAATGGAACCCGAATGAACACACTTGATACAGACTTGGAGCTCTGGCACACGGTATTTCAATCAAACTTTTTTGCTCCAATTTTATTAGCAAAAGCTCTTAAAAATGAACTAGCAGCGGCCAAGGGCGCCGTAGTAAACGTCACTTCAATCGCTGGTAGCCGGGTCCATCCTTTTGCAGGATCAGCCTACGCTACTTCAAAAGCAGCTCTGGCCACCCTAACAAGAGAAATGGCACATGATTTCGGTCCCCTTGGTGTGAGAGTAAATGCCATTGCTCCAGGGGAGGTAGAAACAGATATTTTGAGTGAGGGCACAGACCAAATCATTGCTGGACTACCCCTGCGCCGTATTGGGCAACCAAGCGAAGTAGCAAATGCAATTTATTTTCTATGTTCAGAAAATTCTAGCTATGTCACCGGAGCTGAAATTTCTATAAATGGAGGTCAGCATGTATAGAAATAGATCCAAACGCTGAATAACCATATTCTTTCTTTGCGCCTGCGGATAGCCATACCCACCATGGGAGTTTCTTCTGTTTCCGCATTTAATTGAATTACCACAACCAGAATTTGATTCAGATTAAGTTCTTCGTTAGCCTTCATTTATTTAGAAGTTTAATAAAAGCCAGAGCACTTTTTACTAAGATGCTTCATAAAGAGCTTTGCGAAGTATTTTTTGAAAAAGGGGTTCTACATGTTCAGAGAAAATCTTAATGGCAAAATTGCACTGATTACTGGGGCCAGTAACGGCATCGGTAGAGCTACTGCACGCTTACTGGCAGACAAGGGCGCAACCGTTGTAGTAGGATATCATTCTGGCCGAGAGCGTGCCGAAGAAGTCTGCGTTTCATTGCCAAATTCCGGACATTTTATTTTCCAGATTGATATTAATAAACCTGCATCCGTTAGGGAAACAGCCTCAGAAATTAGGCGATGTTTCGGGAAATTAGATATCCTCATTAATTCTGCTGGTATGACCCAACCCATTCCCCACGCAGATTTGGAAACTCTAGATGAGGAAGTTTTCAACAGGTTTCTTCATCTCAATGCAGGTGGCCCATTCTCAATGATCCGACACCACATGCCATTGTTAAAAGCATCAGGCCAATCTGTGGTGATTAACGTGTCTTCAATTTCTGCATTTACTGGATCAGGTAGTAACATCGCCTATTGCGCGGCAAAAGGTGCGCTAGATACAATGACTAAGTCATTTGCACGCACCTTCGGCCCAGAAGTGCGCTTTCTGTGTGTATCGCCCGCTGCAGTAGCAACTGACTTTGTGGCAGGACGTGATAGGCATGCACTGGAAAAGGGTGCTATATCTACACCACTTAAAACAGTCGTTGAACCCGAAGATATAGCCGAGGCAATATTGGGATGCATAACTCATCTACGAATGTCGACAGGTACAAATATAATCGTCGATGGAGGTCGTCACTTATGACAACGGAGGTTCTGAACAAAGACCGGCCACTCGCCATGTATTAAAGAATTTAAAAATTTGATTTCTAGATGTAAGTTTTACCGTCTGATAATTATCAAGCCGTCAAATCAAAAGATTGAAATAACTCGAAAGTTTCATATATGTTAATATGAAACTAGTAGTCACGGTTAGTGTAAGTCTAATCCAACTCTCATGGAGGACACCAATTGAATTATCTCTCAGGCTTCGGAATACTTCTGCAACCAACACTCTGGATTTTTATTCTGGTTGTTGTTTTTCTTCTAAGGTCAGTAAAATTCGTTCCCCATAACAGAACTTTTCTAGTCGAAAGGTTTGGAAAGTTCCGTGGCGTGCAGGAAGCTGGTCTCAACTTTATAATACCATTTATTGAACGTGTGGCAGCTGATCGCTCTCTGAAAGAGCAAGCGGTTGACGTCCCAAGCCAAAGTGCCATCACCAGAGATAATATATCTTTGTCCGTTGACGGCGTTCTATATTTTCGTGTTCTGGATCCGTATAAAGCAACTTACGGAGTGGATGATTATGTGTTTGCCGTAACCCAGCTAGCTCAAACCACAATGCGCTCAGAGCTTGGCAAAATGGAGCTCGATAAAACCTTTGAAGAACGTGACCTGCTTAATACCAATATCGTTGCAGCAATCAATCAAGCAGCTACCGCCTGGGGAGTTCAAGTTTTGAGATACGAGATTAAGGATATTGTACCCCCTCAATCTGTAATGCAGGCGATGGAAGCGCAAATGAAAGCAGAAAGAGTTAAAAGAGCTCAAATCTTGGAATCTGAAGGAGACAGGCAAGCTGCAATCAATAGGGCAGAGGGACAAAAGGCCTCCGTAGTTTTGTCTGCAGAAGCTGATAAAGACGAACAGGTACTCAAAGCCGAAGGTGAAGCTAAAGCACTGGTCGCCGTCGCTAATGCTCAGGCCAAAGCTCTTGTTATGATCGGTGAAGCTGCAGACACAAAGGCTGGTCAGAAGGCTGTGCAACTTGAGCTCGCAACCAAGGCAATACACGCCAAGGAAATGATAGCTAAGGAATCTTCCTTAGTCATCCTCCCGGATGGAGCTACCGATGCTGGCGCCATGGTATCACAGGCTATGGCAATTATTCAAAAAATATCCAACAGCACATCGACGGATTTATCAAGTGAATCTAAGACCACTCGCGAGACAGCAGGCCCTTGGGATACAGCAGAATGACTGAACAACTTTTAAATGTTTCAGTTATCCAGTGGCTACTTTTGATAGGCACCACACTGCTTATAATTGAGGTTGCCGTTTTAGGGTTTGCAACCTTTGTGTTACTGTTTATCGGCCTTGCCATGTTGGCAGTGGCCGGCCTTATGGGCTTTGAATTCATACCATCTGACTTTAAAACTGCTATTATAGCGGTTTCGATAATGACCCTTATTACAGCTGCCATATCTTGGAAATTTCTCAAAAAAATTCAAACTGGTTCAGAAAATTTAAAAGTTGAAGTTGGATTTATTGGACATCGCTTCCAGATAGACGACGATATCTCACCTGAAAAGCCAGGCCAGTACTTTTATTCAGGTATTAATTGGAAAGTTATCACGGACGAGTATGTTGAAAAGCATACCGAGCTAAAAGTTGTCCACGCCGACGTTGGACATTTCAAAGTAACAGCCACAGATGATTAAATCCTGTCGGGTTTAACCCTGACCTAAAGCAGCTAAATAATACTAGATTGGTTCAGCCATGAGCCAGACACCCCCTTCAGGCCTTAATGTTAAAATCATTTTTGGAGATGGAACAAGGCCAGCTACAGGCTTAAAGCGAAATCGTTTCAGGAGACTAGATAATATAATTACTGCTTCATTAATCGCAAAATTTGCACCGATACAAACCCTTGGGCCATCACCAAATGGCAAATAGGCATAGCGATCTTGTGGACTGTCAGTTTCAAACCGTTCTGGATAGAAATCATCTGGATTTCGCCATAAAGTGTGATGGCGGTGCAAAGCATAAATTGGAATTATAACAGTGTCGCCAGGTCGAATCTCCCTACCACAAAGATTGTCGAAGCCAGCAGCTGTTCGTGACACGAGCGCTGCTGGTGGATAGAGGCGCAAGGTCTCATCGATAACAGACCGGACATACTTTAAATTAACAATATCCCGACCCTGAACGTTTTCAGATAAAACTTTTTCAGTAACCTCCTGTCGTGCAAGCTCTTGGACCCTATCGTCATTTGCCAGTAGGTAAAGAGCCCATGACAAGGTCAAAGCTGTAGTCTCATGACCAGCAACTATAAAAGTAAGTAGGTTATCACGCAATTCACCTGTGTTCATTTCTCGTTGGGTTTTGGGATCCACACCAGCCAGCAAAAGATCCAACAAATCTGGTGGTGATTTGCTTGGCCCATCACGTCTCCGATCAATGACACTATCTGCTAATGTTTTCATTTGCTTGAGTGCTTTACCTGAAATTACCCTACTCAAACGCGGAACCCAATCTGGAAACCCAAGAATATCTGGTAATGAAATTTTCCCTGCCTCAGCAATGTAGCTGTCAATAGCCCGATGCACACCAACCCGGTCGAAGCCTTCATCATCTGAGAAAGTTACATCTGAGATCACATCAAAAGTTGTGTTAACCATTTCATCAAAAAAATTAATTGGATAATTTTCTTGGTTTTTAATTCGGTCGCAACATCGGATCGCAGCTGAAGACATAATAGGGCTAAGATTCATTACATTGCGGTGCGAAAACACAGGCGCAGCCGCACGACGTTGCCAGCGCCAGTGGGCTCCTTCAGCAACAAACAATGACTCACCGATAGCAGGTTTCAAAAGATTTTTGGTTACCGCTGACTTTGGATAGTTATCTACATTTTTTAAAAAAATATGACGAAGAGCAGTGGGGTCCATTACCATGTGCCACCGTTTTCCAGTTTTACCAGAAATTATTGGTTGTTGTGTCGCAATCTTAGGAATGATGGAAAGTACATTACGACGTGCCGCAGCCAATGATTGCAGAACTCCCATCGGCTTGGTAACCAAATCAACGCTAACTGGGAAATCAGAATGTCCAACCATGTAGAATAAATATATCGTTAGGATTCAAAAGCAAGCATGCCTTCATATTAGACGGTTCGAGGATTTGGAATTGCTAAGCAAATTGAAATTAGCCTAGCAAGCAAGCATCGATTATTTTCCAAGCATATTTTTAGTATACCATTATTTTAAAGGTTTCGAATTTTCACAGAAAAACTTTTAAAATTAAAATAATGATAACTGATCAGGGTCTTTATGTACCAGCTTTTTCGTAGACGACCTTTTACGACTCCCCAATTTAAGAAAAACAGTCGCCGCGGTATCCTTAAAGTTTTTACTATTACGAACATCCATTATTTTCTGTTTTGCAAGTTTTGCCGCGATTTCTTGATTTACGATTGGCTCTGGGTAGTCACGACCAATAACAAATTCATTGTTATCAAGAAGATCTTTTTTTTGCTCCCACGGCGCATGAATAAATTCATTTTTCAGGTTTTTAAGTTCAGGAACCCATTTGCGAATAAAACGTCCAGATGGATCATGCTCCATGGATTGCTTAATGGGATTGTAAACTCGCATAGCATTTATGCCCGTCACGCCGGACTGCATCTGGAGCTGACTATAGTGGATACCCGGCTCGTAATCAGTAAAGATTTGAGCCAGGTAATTTCCAGTAACCCGCCAATCAATCCAAAGTTGATAGCTTGCAAAGCTGACGAGCATGGCTCGCATGCGAAATGTGATCCACCCATCAGAGATTAAATTCCTCATGCAGGCATCAATGAAAGGATAGCCAGTATATCCAGTAGACCATGCCCGAAAATGAGATGAGTTATAACCATTTTTATGCAAAGCTTCAAAAGCTGAATGCATGCAATGTGTCTCAATTTCTGGTTGATCTTCGAGTTTCTGGATAAAATGGCATCGCCATGCGAGGCGTGACTTAAAGGCGGCTAGATTTCGACTAAATATTTTTTTGTCCGCGAATGAAAGTTGTTTTTGCCGTTTGCCAATGGACTGCACGACCTCACGCACCGATAGAGTCCCCCACGTCAGATGTGTTGATAGCCTTGAGCAGTGCTCCTCCGACAATCCAGGCGCAGAAATATTCTTTAGGTATGCGCCAGATCGATATTTCAGAAAACTACGCAAGTCCCGCAAAGCTGCCTTGCGACCTCCAATTTGGACATTTCCAATAAGTTCCTCTCCAAACATGGGGTCATACTTATCCGGTAACGGTTCAGACCTACAGTTGGGTACAGGTATAACATATTTTGGTCTTATGGTTATTTTTTGCTTCATTCTATTGGTGCGAATTTTCGACCATTCATCGCGACTGCGTAATCTTCGCACAATGCCATTAGACGGGTATTCATTGAGTATAATTTTATCTTTGGCACATAAACTTCTGACGGCTACATCCCTATCGAATGTCCAGCGATCTCCAGTTTCTTCAAAAGTGTGAATTTCTTCAATCAAATAGTCCATATGAAGGGATTTAAATACACTTACAGAATCGCCAATTCTTATGACAAGTGACTGCCCCAAGCTGGTCAAGTCATCATTCAAATCAATCAAGCAATCATGAATAAAAGACCAGTGACGCCGGGATGCCGTTGATTGGAGCCAGTATCCTGGTTCAACAATATACAACGGCAGAATAGGCTTATCCATCCGCGCCGCTTCAAGCAACGGAGCGTGGTCTGACGTACGCAAATCACGCTTAAACCAAACAATTTGAACCGATCTTTTCATAGTGTTCGATGGTCAACATGCTGGGCCAACGAATTAGTAATATCCGCAAAAGCTCCGATGTGTGCGCACAAAAGAAAGATGCCAGCAAACTTTCGTTGCAGTAATAATATCTCTATTGGTAACGGTGGAGGCATGAATTGGTCTTTGATTAACTCAAGGGCCTCTTCCTGAAGCTGTTTCGGGATTGCGTGATCACCAAAACTTATCTGGCCTTTAGCATTCAAAGCTTCAAAAATTAACTGCATCATACCCAAAATAGTTTTGCGCTGATTAATACTCGTGGTGGCATCAAAAAATCCTATTTCTTGTGCAATCTTCATAAGTGTAATGTAATCAGAAGATAGTCCCGCAGATAGTAATCGGCGATACCGCTCCATAGTTTTTGCAGAAATATCACGCGTTGCTCCAAAATCCAGCAACGCAATTTTTTGACTATCCAGCTGATATCTGTAGTTTGCAAAATTTGGATCAGTTTGCATTACTCCAAAAACAAATAATTCATTAAGCGTCAGATCTATCAAATTCTGCCCAATTTTATTGCGTTCCAGCTGAGGCAAGCTGGCACTATCTTCAATGGATATCCCCTCCAGATAATCCATGGCCAGAATATTTTGCGTGCTCCAATTATCATATACTTTAGGGGTAATAAAATTTTGAGACCCTCGTAAGAGGCTGCCAAATTTTTTCAAATTACGCGCCTCAACTATATAATCAGTCTCCATATGCAATTGTTGTTTTGCTTCATTTAAATATGGCGCTAGAGCGAAGCCACTCGGGAGAAGGCCAGACAACTTAATTAGAACAGCAGCATTTTCGATATCGCTATCAATGCTCTCCTTCACGCCCGGATATTGCACCTTGATGGCAAGATTACGCCCATCTTTGAGTTGAGCGCGATGTACCTGACCAATAGATGCAGCAGCGATAGGATGAACATCAAAGGACTTAAATTCGTTAAGCCAGTCTTTAGGCCATTCTGCATTCAGGACCTTTTTGAGCTGTTTAGGCGGCATGCTGTCTGCATTTTCACGCAATCTCGCCATAATGAGACTAAGGTCAGGTGGCAGAAAATCTCCTGTGTCCATGGATATAAGTTGACCTATTTTCATAGCCGCACCGCGCAGCTTAGCTAACTGGTTAGTAAGCCGGTTTATATTCTTGGGAGTAAGCATAAGATCTCGTAAGGATGGCTGTTGGCCTTTTCCTAATTGTATGATGCCCTGCGCAATCATATTACCAGCAATGCCTCCAGCCATTACTCCAATATGCCCAAATCTGGACAGGCGAGTATGTGGCACCGACACAGACTTTGTCACACTTATTTTTTTTATCATTTGGCTTTTACCGAGGTGTATTCATCATAGCGCGACTTCTCTAATCGCTAAAACATTAGGTAGCCGCTCAAAAATCAAAGGCAAGGAGTGCAATTCAAAATTGCCTGTTTGAATACTATCCTCTTTTAAGACGGAAGCTTTTAATGGGCCCGGCGAAATAAGCCATCTACTAACAACATGTGAGGAACCGTTAGCGCAGCCAATCCAATGAAAATTATTTGCAAAATTGGACCTCTAATAGTCTCTGTTGTTGGCATCAGCCAAAACATTAATATTGCAGCTCCCCAACTAGCAAAAGTAAAAAATAGGGCGAGTGGAATTAATAGCCGTGGTGAGTAAGAAAGAAGACGAAGTCTGCCCCAAGTATACCGAAGATGACGGGCCGAATGTACCGCACAAAAATATAGGGCAAACGCAGCCAAAGGAGGCAAAATATAATACACAACAGCAAGACCAATGAGCTCTGCAAACCTACTACGGAGTTTTGGTTTTTGCCAAGCTAGAAATAAATATGCAGCCCATATCAGCGTGAAGGCAACGGCACTAACATTGATAAACCGCCACAGAAATTCTGTTTCGCCATTCACTAACTGAGCAAATATTAAATCAACCTCTGAGGTATGAAGTATGCTTATTCCGATCACGACTAATCCACCATGCGCCAAAGCTTGCACAAACCTTTGAAGTCTTTCGCCCTGCTGACTGTCTCCAATCCCAAAATGCCAAATACTAATTGCTAAAAACAGTAAGAGAGCAGCATTTGGAAAATTTATCCAAAAAACTACGACTGAGGCAGCAATACCAATGTATATCAAAATAAATGCTGCCATCGATTTAAAGTTTTTTCCATAACCAAGCGCTAGCCCTACTGCTCCGTCAAAAGCTCCATGTGGCAAACCAATCAGTACTATTGCAGCCAAGGCTATGAATGACACTGGGTCAAAGCCTAATAGTAGAGACGTATCCAGAGAAAGAAAATTGTTAAACACTATGCGCCTCTCTCAGGACGTATAAGTGCAATAATAAATGGCCACACCGGCATTGCAAAAATGACTTTTAAACGCATTTTTGAACTAGCCTCTCCACTAAGAAATTTGGCAAATTCATCTCCAGTCAAACTTTTAGCCAAAGCAGAAAAAATCTGTGGAGCGTATTGTGGTTGGTGTCGGAGTACTGACAAAAATATTCTATCCATCCATAAATCAATTTTCTTATGGGGAGAAACAAATATTAGTTTTTTGCTCTCTTCAAAAGACTTTATGGCCTTTCTAATTTGTTTGTGAATAAAGCTGAAGGCATAGCCGCTTGAAGGTCTGATTGCGCCACAGTTTCCACCAATACCTTGATAATTTTGATCATGGCGACGCATAAGGCCAAGTGGTATTGCTCCTTTCTCACGTCTTAAAACTTTAAATTGATCAACTCCAGCGCAATCCGATAACCAAGTTGAGATTGCAGCTTCATAAAAATCATCTTGTTCAATATTTGGTGAGAAAACTGTGGACTCTACTAAGGCCTGACTATCAGAAAAAGGTAGACAGTATATAAAGTGCATTCCATGAGATTGATCACAACGGAAATCCATTAAGATAGCCTTACTATCGTCAAAGCTGCCAGGCTTCGCATGCACTTCCCAACCAATAAAGTGCTGTAACATCATATTGGAACTGGTCCTTGGCGGTCTGCTATCAAACACATACTCATTGGAAAAATTATCAATTAGTGACATGTCAGTGTTAAAGCTAACACCATTCTGCTTAGCCTTTAAACGACAATAGCCCAGCCATTTTTTACGTGTTACCACTTGATATGGGTGTTTAGAAGCTTCCATTTCTATCTCAGTATCGGCAGTTTGTATCGACCATCTGTGCCAAGTTTTATCAGCAAGCCCAATCACATCCTGCAGCCAATCCATTTGCCAATAGCCCCAAACATGATCAAACTCAGGCGTATCTATTTGAGGCGAAAACAAATGAATTTCATGCTCAGGCAAAGATGCCGCTTGTGCAGCAAGAGAAAGCCCAGCACAGCCATCACCTATAACTGCAATAGCAATCCTTGGTTCAAGCGATGCGGGTTCATCAGACATATGGAAGGCCCGCGAGTGAATCATGTAACCGCACTTTATGGCTCGGATACGGCCGTAAACGCCAGGGCAAGCTGCGGAGAGCACTAAAAGTACAGGCTAATTTTGTACTTTTGCTGGTCACTTCTCTACCTTGGTACCAACAATAACCTTTAGCGGCAATTTGCAATCCAATCTGGCGGTAGACTTGGGCGGCAACCGCAATAGCCAAATGTGAACGGAGAGGCAAATATACCAAACCCTTAATTCCACTTGCGTAGTAAGTCTCAGCAAGTTGTATTAACTGAGCAACTGCAGCAGATATTAATTCCCTTTCAGAAGAATTTTGCGCAATTTTAGAGATTTCAAGAATGTGTTCTGGGGGCATTTCGCCAACCCAAGTGGCTGGCAGATAACGCCGTCCCATTTGTGCATCTTCCAGTACGTCGCGCGCTATATTAGTGAGTTGCATCGCAATCCCAAGATCTATGGCATGTTTTAACGCTTTCACATCATAGCACCCAAGAACCGTACTCATCATCAGGCCAACTGTTCCAGCAACCCTATAACTATAACGCAAAAGGGCGCGCTCGTCAGGCACGGCAACTGTTTGTTGGTCTTGGAGCAGGCCGTCAATCAATGCAACTACAATTTCAGCTGATATATCCTTAGACGAAACAAAGATCTTCAAGTCGGGTAATAAATGGTCATCTGCTATTCGTGAGTTCTTTAATCCGGCACGAACATTGTTTAATCTCAGAGGTCCATCAACAATATCACCATCAGCCATGTCATCTAGAATACGGCAAAAACTATAGAGCTGCGCAGCATCACCTCCAACTTTTTCTCCCAAAAATCGTCTCGCCCAATGAAAGCTTTTGCCATTTTGAGCTAAAGAACGCTCCGCAGAAAGACTTTCGTTCGAATTCATGATGTAAGAATGTAGCACATAAAGTGTCTAACCCTTCAATTCTTCATCAATCAAAGCTTCAACTACTTTTGCTGAACATAGTACACCAGGCATGCCAGCACCCGGGTGGGCTCCCGCTGCTGAGAAGTAAAGATTAGGGATATGTGGGTCACGGTTGTGGTATCTAAACCATGCTGATTGAGTAAAAATTGGTGCTATTGAGAATCCGGCGCCATGCATAGAACGGTAATCATTTTTAAAGTCCTCAGGGGTCATCCAAAAATCTTCAGTTATCATAGTGTCCAATTCTGGCATTATAGTTTCAGACAACGCATTAACAATTTTATTCCTCAACTCCGGAGCCTTTTGAGCCCAATCGACCTTGCCTCGTAAGTTTGGCACAGGACAAAGCACATAAAAACTATCACAGCCTTCAGGCGCAAAACTAGGATCAGTTGCAGTTGGGCGGTGGACGTATAATGAGAAATCGTCTGCGAGAATTTTTTTATCAAAAATATCCGATAATAGCTCTTTGTAGCGCGCTCCCATCCAAATGGTATGATGAGCTACATCAGGGTATTGACGCTTGGTACCAAAAAATAAAACGTATAAACCCATAGAGTAGTGTGTAAATTTATCAGACGCTAATCTTTTTCGCCGATTGCCATCAGCCGGCAACATCTGCGCATAAACGGTTGGCGGATCACCATTACAAATTATACGTTCAGCATTAAATACCCGGCCATCTCGAGCGATTGCGCCAGTAGCACGGCCTTGGTCTAAAGTAATTTCGTCGATATCGACACCCAGCTCGACTTTGACGCCAACGCGTGTAAGTAATTCGTGCAAAGCCTGCACGAGCTTACCGGTACCCCCCATGCAAAAATATACACCCCATCGACGTTCCAAATAATGTATTAAAGCATAGATTGAAGTTGTGGTGAATGGATTGCCACCCACGAGTAAAGGATGAATTGAAAATGCCTGCCTAAGTAGAGGATGTTTTAAATGCCGATTAACAATTCCAGCTACGGAATAATAGCTTTTCAAGCGCAACAAACTTGGTATTTGCGCTAACATCGTTCTTACTTTGTGAAACGGACGATCAGCAAGTTTTTCGAAACCGATGTCAAATATAGCCTTCGAAGTTGCGAGAAGACGCTCGTAACCTTTTACATCTGCAGAATTAAATTTTCTTATTTCTACATTTGTGTCTTCAATTGAGCGTCGATAATCAAACTGTCGCCCACCATGAAAATAAAAGCGGTACCAAGGATCTAGTGAACGAAACTCAACATGGTCACTACGCTTCTCGTCAAAAAGTTCAAACAACTCATCAAATAAAAATGGCGCAGTTATAACCGTCGGCCCTGCGTCATGTCGGAAGCCACCCCTTTCGAACACCTGGGCCCGTCCACCAATCGCCTTCAATCGATCAACTAGGGTAACATCAAATCCCTTTGCACGCATGCGCAAGGCTGCCGCAATTCCTCCAAACCCTGCTCCGATTACCAGAACAGTCCCTGAATTCATGCCATTATTTTTAGTCTGCAAAATTTCTGATTTCATGTTCTCTATATCTTGTAGTGCTAGCTAACAATTAGTTGGAGCTACAGATTTCAGACATGCTTGCTCAAGAAGCAATTGTACAGGTAAAATCGCCTCCAACAATCCCGATGGTAACGCCTCTGCAGCGCTGTCTGTTTTAGCAAGGATTTTTTGCATTTCATGAGCGCTCTTAGCCATCGCATCAGATTTCAAAATATCTTGATGATATGTCTCAATATCAGCATTGGAGCGAGCAATATACCAAGCATCAAATGCAGCAATACGCTCTGCCGTTAACGCCTGCCGATATAACACCACAACAGCATTAGGTGCGCGCCTCGCAAGATCAGAGCCCTGATCCTCAGCACTATCCAGGGTACGAAAATTCATAATATCGTTCGCTATTTGATAAGCTGTTCCTAAACTGCGGAAATAGGCTGCGATTGAAGAGGTTTCATTTAACTGTAGCGCCATTGCCGCTACACCTTCCAGTGGAGCTGTTAGTAGCGGTGCTGTTTTATCAGCTGCAATTTCAACATAACGCTCCCATTGGGGGGCTGATTGCAATGCAAATTCAGCTGCTTCTCCAGCTGTAGTTGTGGCCATGTGTTGAGCCAAAATCTTTACTAACAATGGGGTCTGTGATCGTTGCCCAGCCTCAGCAGCCAACTCAAAGGCCAGAGCCACGAGCCAGTCCCCAAGTGTTAGCGCCATGTTACGCCCATACTTTGACCAAACTGACGGCCGACCGCGGCGAAATCTATCATCATCGCAAACATCGTCATGGATCAGGGAGGCGTTGTGGAGTACCTCTACTGCTACAGCCCAATGCATGGCGGCAGTAGGGTCTATTTTAAGTGTTTTTGCCGCGTGAAGCGCCATTTTTGCTCGCAACATTTTACCTGGTACCGCAAAATGATGATGCGCACTATCAACTAAAGCTGTATTATTTTTAGGTAATCTGTCCAGTATGAAACGATGTAGATTTTTATCTGTATCGGATTCAAAATCTAGCTTTTTTTTATCACTTGAGGGATCAGCGCCAAAGAGCTCAAATTTGCTTGGCATAGTCCGTACCATCCTCTGATAGAGAACACTGCTTCTAGAATAGAATGAGGTGGCCATTTGGCCACCTCAAAGGCCACCTTACTTGGAAGCGTTATCAGACTCTGTTACTGCAACATTCCAGATGATTACACCAAACGCTATTTTGTTCAGAACATCTGCTAGGTTGTAGATAATATTCAGCGCGTTAGCTGATTCTTCTACACCCAGGCCACCAAAGTAACCCATGAAATAACCAAGTGGGTATATAGCCCAACCAATTGTTACGATCCAACGCATTGTTGAGAATGCAGATTGTACCGATGCTGGGGCTTTTTCTGCCGCAACTTTTCCAGCTTCACCAAAGAAGATCTCATAAAGAATGTATGCCCAACCGACTATACCTACTACGAAACCTAACATTACGTTGATGTATCCAGCTTCGCCCATATAGCCAGCTGCTAGCATTACAACTGTACCAA
>JAFMEA010000047.1 GCA_017856985.1 Planktomarina sp. | reverse complement strand
CTGGTCCAGTCGTTACGCCTGCGCTATCCCATGCAACATTTACAAACTCTTCAGTCGAAAAAACTGTGAGGACAATTCCTAATAGGTATAAAGGCATTAGAATTTTCATTAAATCAAACCCAAGAACGACTTTACTAACCCCAAGTGCAATTCCAACTGCGACACCGCCAGCGACGCTGTACATCAGCATTGATTTTTTGAAAGCCCCGTTTGTTAACTCCTGGACGGTCTGACCCAAGGCATTTAGGGCGGGCTCCGCAAGTGTAGCGCCAAAGCCAAGTATGAAAGCAAAACCAATAACGATAGATAATCCAGTGACTATGTTAAAAATAGGAGAACTTTCACTTACGGGAATAACCATAAACGCAGCAGGCAAAACTCCACCGGTCTGCGAACCAATAGCTCCTAAACCGTAAGTTAACCCAATATTAAAAATACACATGCCCAGAATTGATAGAGTTAATCCATAAACAGTAACCATTTTATTTGGTAAAGTTGACTTAAGAACAACAAAAAGAACGAACATAAGAAACAAAACAAGCGGCAGGATTGCTCTCACACCCAGAATGACTTCAACAAGGGGAGTTTTGTCCCAAACAGACGGCTGTGCTACAACAACACTACTCGCTGTGTTTGCAGCAGCAATAATTTCTTCCGGTGTGATGGAGAACGAAACAAAAATCGCTAAAATTAAAACTGCCAAAATAGGAAAAAGAGAGGCCATTGTTACAACACCAAAGCCGGACAGCGAAGACCCACCTTTTCCAGCAGCGTTGGCTATACCAATACCAAGTGACAGTACCAGCGGCACTGTCACAGGGCCAGTGGTAACTGCTCCGCAATCCCATGCAAGTCCCAATACACTTCTGAGGTTCGGGTCAAGCCATGCATAACCTGTCAAAAGAAAAACGGGGAAAAGGGCAAGGTAAATCATTGGTTTGAGCGACCAACCTCTGACAAACCTTACAGTTCCAAGTATCGCAGCAAATCCAACTCCTGCGCCGACCATCAGAACCAGGGGCATAGCCCAATTGTTTAAAATCTCATAAAGGTATGGAGCTTTCATTACGTCCACGGATGATCCAAAAGCTTGGAGAGCTCCAATTGCAGGCTCTGCGAAAGTAACACCAACCCCTAAAATTCCAATAATAAGAAGCACCACACCCATTGATGCTTTTTTCGGTAAGTTGTCACCAATTATGTTACCAAACGGCATCAATCCAGTGCTTAGACCTTCCATGAATACCGCGAGGCCGATCACGACAGCAATTAACCCAAAACAAAGAGTAAGTGCTGAATCTACTGGATGACGTAAAACTAATAGTTGAAAAAGCATAAGATAGGCTGCTAGCGGAGCAACGGCTTTAAGTTGATCAAATACCCTCAAACCGCAGTAAGGCCCCAAAATCTCAACCACTTGGCTAAAGTTCATTTTGATACGGCTCGGTTTCTGACCTTTTCCACCGACAATTGGGGCCAGAGAATTATAGCTTATAGAACGATGTCTTACAGCTGCTGCGTTTAGATATTGAGAATACCTTACTGACATAAAACTCTTCCTCCCAGTATGATTTAACTTCGACAGTGCTTCAAAAGGACCCTACTGGTCAATCTTTTTAAAAATTTATTAAATTTAAGATATTCCAAATGTGGTCGCCCCTCATATCAGGTGTCGCACTCTACCAACTCAAAGAGTCCAAGCAAAGAAGTCTTCTTTTAGATGCATTAAACCCTACATTGCTTCTATGTAGCGAAACTCCCGAACTGCACCACCATCTAGCGCCATTATCGCCTGTTGATATGCATCGCTATCATAGCCCTTGTCTGCAGCATCTAAACTATCCCATTCAATTACAACTGTCCGGGTTGCTTCACCTGCTTCTCTTACCGCAATAGGCATACCTCTGGCTAAAAACTTTCCTCCCGCCGCTTTAATAGCTGGCAGCGCAAGTTTGGCATACTGGGCGAGTTTTACTTCATCAGAAATACTTTTATAAATCACAACTTGAATAATTTTATTCATTTTTTTTCTTCCCTATCATAGTGAAAGTTAAGCTGAATGAACTTTTACTTTAAAGCAAGAGCCCCAAAGTTTGTTTTTGTTTGTATGTAAAAGTACAGGTAATTAAATGATGTTATATTTGTAGTGTTGCACTTAACGAATAAGCAACGATACTTGGGGAATTACTGCCTAAATAAATAAAAGTGATTTGGAATTATTGATGCGCCTCAACAACAATATAATAGGCGCCGCCTTTATGACTGGATGTATGTTTTCATATGTTATCAATGATGCTTTTATGAAACTTCTATTTTCTGAGATCTCTCTGTTTCAGGCTCTGTTTCTACGCAGTATGATTACTGTTCCACCTGTCTTGATCATGGCGTGGTTTACAAAAATTGCAGTGCGCAATCTATCAAGTTATAACAAGCTACTTCTGTTGTTTCGGGTTGGTGCCGAGGTATGTGCAACAATCGCTTTTCTGACAGCTCTCAAGCATATGCCTTTAGCAAATGTTACCGCAATTCTACAGGCCTTACCGCTTGCTATAACTATGGCTGCTGCACTTTTTCTTTCAGAACCAGTTGGATGGCGACGCTGGATTGCCATACTAATTGGCTTTATTGGTGTTCTGATAATTGTTCGGCCCGGTGTTGACGGTTTCAATATTTATTCACTTTCAGCTGTCGCAGCACTTATTTTCATTACTGTCAGAGAAATTTTTACTCGTAAATTAAAAAGTAAAGTGCCAACGATCACCGTGGCGCTAGCGACGGTGATTGGGATTGGTGTATTTTCTGGAATTATGATGATCGGTACAGAGTGGCATCCCGTCATTGCATCTTCATGGCTACTCGTTCTTGGTGCAAGCGTAGCAGTTTTGAGTGGTACCTTTCTAAGTGTTATGGCTATGCAAACAGGCGAGATCAGCTTCGTTTCTACTTTTCGGTATACTTCTATGATTGGAGCAATCGGGGTGGGCATTTTGATATTTGACGATTGGCCTGATCAACTGACTTTAGTAGGAACCGTGATTATAGTCATTACGGGCGTTTACACTTTTTATCGAGAACAAACGCGTAACAGAAAAGTAACAAACTAAGTCACCTAGTCTATAATTTCTAACATACACACCACAACAACCCCTAACCAACCCACAAGGTTCACTCTCACCCAACAAGGCTTTTATTTGGATTACATAGTTTGCTACGATAGGATCTAAGAAGCGGCAGCGTTTATGAAGACAAGTTTTCAGGAAAGGTAGAAACTTTGGAAATTTTAGGAAAAATTATTGAGCTCTTGCCAGAAAAGTCTGGGCAGTCAGCTAATGGTGAGTGGCGCAAACAAGAGTTTATTTTGGAAACTGAAGCCCAATACCCCAAGAAGATTTGCTTTATGGTTTGGGGAGATAAAATTGATGAATTCAAAATCCAGCAGGGAGAAAGTCTTGAGGTCTCAATAGATGTAGAAAGCCGCGAATATAATGGGCGTTGGTACACGGACGTAAAAGCGTGGAAGGTATCACGGCAGGGTAGCGATGCTGGCAGCTCGCAGTCATTTGGTAATGAAGACCGCAATACACCATCGATTGCAGATAATTCTTTGGATGGTGATGACATTCCATTTTAAAGAAAAGGCCACTCTTGATTATTTATTATGAACAGGAAATAGCACTTTGATTTATCTGATCTTAGTTATATTAATCGCCGGGATAATTGGACGGCTAACATTACTGTCCGTTCGAGGAAAAACGTTTAACTCAGCTGCACATAAAAAATCTATTGTTCGTGTTCTGTTAGAGTTTTTTGGTACAATCTTAAGCTTAATCAGTTTTATCATATCATTCTTTCTATTCGAATGGTGGCTGCCTTTAGTTTGTTTAGCCAGCAGCTATTGGATAGTTGCACCACTATTAGTAAAACCAAATACGTTGCTTTTATTTTATAATTTACAGATGCTATTAACAGGTGCCTCCATTGGATCTTCTGCGATGCTCTTACAAATGTATTTCCAGTTTTTCTAAATTTTAGCTTTAAGCCTTTGTCCCTTTTTAAAAAAATGTGATTGCAGGATTATCACGTAAGCTAGGCGGCAGTTTTTAACCCCCTTCTCCTGTGATGGCACCACAATAAATTGTCTCCCCTATGTTTCCCAACGAAGGAGAAAAAACAGTTTATTATCGTCTAAGTAATTGATTTTGGATTTTTCTTTACAATATGTAGCTACAGCGCAATGCTGATTGCAACTAACAAGGGGCCGCGATGACCGAAAAATATCGACACCTACTTTCGCCAATCGATATCGGCCCCTTCACGCTTCGCAATCGGGTGCTGGTCACAGCCCATGTCCCTGGGCTTGAGGCTGGCGGTTACGTCAATGATGACTATATCGCATATCAGCACGCCAAGGCGCGGGGCGGCGCAGCGCTTCAGATAACTGGCTCTACTGCCGTACATCGTTCTGGCTCAGTTGGCGCAGGACGTGGTTTAAATGCCAGCAACGATAGTTGTATCGATGGCTATCAACGGCTCGCTGATGCAATTCACAGCCATGACGGGCGCTTTCTGGTTCAACTCGGCCATGCAGGAGCCAATGTGGCAAACACTGGTGCAGGTCGCCCACTTATTGCTCCATCCCCAATCATGTCTCGCATTTCACGTGAGACGCCAAAACAGATGACCATTGCTGACATTGACGAGATCGTTGATGCACATGGAACTGCCGCAATTCGGGTACGCAAAGGTAACCTTGATGGAGTTGAGTTGCTTTCTGCCTTTGGCTATCTGCCAGCTGCGTTCCTGTCACCCTATTCAAATACACGTACCGACGATTACGGCGGCTCATTAGAAAATCGTATGCGGTTCCTTCTCCGAACCATAGACGCTGTACGTGCTGGAGTTGGGCCCGACCGCATTCTGGGCGTGCGTCTTCCTGGCGATGAAAAAGTTGTAGGCGGGTTAACACAATTCGACCTGCAGGAAATTGCCAAACTGCTAGCTCAGACTGGATTGGTTGATTATCTCAACATCATCGTCGGCACAAATTACGAACGTGCGGGACGCATGAACCATTGGCCACCCACCCCCGCCCCTCACGGCCTTTTTGTGCCGTTAGCCGCTGGTATTAAATCCCAAGTTGCCGTGCCGGTCTTTACCGCGGGGCGTATTACCGATCCAGCGATGGCCAACGCCATCGTAGAGCGAGGTGACGCTGACATGGTTGGCATGACTCGGGCGCAAATATCTGACCCTGACCTTGTAAGAAAACTGATCGAAGGACGCCCACAAGACATCCGACCTTGCGTTGGCGCCAATCTTTGTGTTGCGCAAGCGATGGCCTCAAAACCAATCCGTTGTATCCACAACCCAATGACTGGACGCGATGCCGCGTGGGGCGATCTATCACCAACAGATACGCCAAAAAATGTTACCGTTATCGGTGGTGGCCCTGCAGGGCTGGAAGCGGCCCGCGTCGCTGCTGAACGTGGCCATAGAGTAACTCTTTTTGAGGGGTCGAGCGATATTGGTGGCCAGTTGGCAATTTGGTCTCAGGCACCAATGACCCGAGAGTTTCGCAAAACTCTAGACTGGTACAAAACCCAGTTAACCCAACTCCAAGTTCATGTTCGTACGGGCCAACGCCTTACACCAAAAGATGTCGCTGTGCTGGACACAGACGTATTAATTTTGGCAACGGGTGCAACCCCCATAAATCCACTGTTGATTGCCACTGGTGCTGATGCAATTCCTGTCATTGACCCATGGCAGGCCATAGCCGATGGTCCTACAGGACAGCACATCCTAATCAATGATGAAGGTGGAGGGCGCGCCGCCTTGTCTGCCGCCGACGCCCTGCTCGACCAGAACCGCATCACTTTAGTCACTGCCGAATATGCCATCGGCGAATTAGTCACCCCAACGGTACGTGCGCCTATCTACAAACGTTTTCTTACGGGAAAAGTTGTGATGCACCCATCACAGGAAATTCACACTATTGTCGGGAACACGGTAACCCTCTGCTCAGTTCACACAGGTGAAGAAATGGATATTCAAGATGTCGATATTGTGGTGGATTGGCGTGGTGGCCTCGTGGAGGCCACGTTGCAATCCGCAGTTGAGGCTCGTGGCTTGCCACACAATATCATTGGCGATTGTGTTGCTCCCCGTCAGGTTCATATCGCAATTGCAGAGGGAGCCATGGCCGCCCGCGCTATTTAATCACTTCGTATTAGGCATTATAAAGAAGCGAATATTACTATTAACTAACCATTTCGATAAGTCGTTCATTCCGGCCAGAAATGGAGTAAACCCGTAGTCCAGCCAGAACCAGGCAACAACCAATGAATAACGCTAAGAGTAGTTTTTGTTGCCTAGTCATGAATCTTAAAATCCTAGTGCTTTATCTACTAACAATTTGCTATCATTAACCATCGGAGGATTTGTTCGGATTTCTGCCCAATACTCTCTCGCTCCGTCATTATCCCATTCCTCTTTAACAAGACGTAAGCTTTGCTCTTTGCCGGTTGTCTCACCATATTTTCCACGCCCCCCCAAGACGGTAAATGACATTGCAGTTAAAGCGGAATTTAACAAATACTTTTTAAATACCAGCTGTTCAGTTTCACTGAGATTTTGTAAGTTCTTACGACCCCTTACAATAATGTCAGCAATATCTAAATCGACCACTGTATTCCGTGCATCAAAGACCCTCTGGGTATAGTTAATCCAATTGTTTAAACGGGCTTCCATTCCATTACGTCTTAATTCAGAAAATACGAGGGCAACCGACATGAACAAGCCAATGGCCGTTAAACCTTCAAAGATTTCAGAAAGTGTCATAATAAGCTCCTATAGTTTCGGATTAAATATTAAGACCAACTAGGAACTGAAGGCTAACCTTTTTTCTTGTTTTGTACATGTAGGTGCAAACTACCCGAACCCAAATCGTTCTGGAGTTCGTCATTGGAGAACAATGATATTACATTCTGAAGAAACAGCACTAGCCCTCCTCCACTAGACTTAAGATACGCAAAAAAGTTATGAGTTGATAACCAAATTTTTGTTTCAAATATAGAGACCGTTTTGTATCTTAAAAGCGCAGTGTAGCAAAGGAACCCCTCTTATGACGCCATTGGAGCAAATGAAAGAAAAAGCAAAAACTGTATGGTCAGATTTTGCCTCAATGGAAAATTTTACTGGGATGGCTGCTCCACAACTTGTGAAATTTGCTAATATCAATGCCAATGACAGGGTTTTAGACGTAGCTTGCGGCACCGGAGTAGTAGCCTTAACGGCAGCAAGATCTGGTGCTTCTGTTACGGGAGCAGACTTGACACCAGAACTTATCAAAAGAGCAAAAGAAAACTCAAAGGCTTTTGAATTAGATGTCGATTTTCATGAATGTGACGTGGAATATCTACCTTTTGAAGATGCGAGCTTTGACGTCGTGGTGAGCCAGTTTGGTCATATGTTTGCACCTAGGCCGTTAGTAGCTCTTGGCGAGATGTTGCGGGTGCTGAAGCCAAAAGGAACTATTGCCTTCTCAACTTGGCCGCCAGAGTTGTTCATGGGCAGCTTTTTTCGAATAAATGGAAGATATGGGCCTCCACTTCCAGAAGGTGCTGAGCCTCCAGTTTTGTGGGGGAATGTGGATATCGTAACCAGACGGTTGTCGTCACTCGCAGACAATATTGTCTTTGATCGAAACAAGTTGATAATGCCCGGCCTCAGTGTTCAACACATAAGAAATGATTTTGAAACAGGGGCGGGTCCCCTAAAAAGAATGGTAGAAAAATTCTCTGATGACCCTACAAAGTTAAATGCCCTGAGGTCCGAAATTGATAGCTCAATTTCCCACTATTTTGAGAACAATCATCTACGAATGGACTATCTGATGACGAAGGCTCAAAAAATCTAAACAGCGATACGTAGTTTACGTAAATTAGATTAACCAGCTGTTTCAACAAAGCTTCTTTAATGCTTGGGTTGTGAAATATGGGTCAGCGTTAAAACTCTTTCTGGGGAAAATGTGACAGCAGGACATATCATGTAAGCTAAGCGGCAACTTTCATGCCTCCCCTCTACTATGAGAATACGGCAATAAATTGCTTCCCCTGTATTTCCAAAACCAAGAAGAAAACATCTTATAATCAGCTAAGTAATTGATTTTACGATGCGCCCACACAGCAAAAATTTATTTAATATTTCGAATACTTAATTAAATAAAAATTTCAAAAAGCGGTCCCAATATCGGTCCATGCTGCTCTATTGTTTCACACAGCACCCCCCACCAACATACCAGTTAAAGAACTGAAACATCTGCTGAGGATACGGAAAAATTCAAACCGGGCATTTGGTTTGCAATCTTCTCGACAGCCAATCTTTTAGGGAGTACCGTAGTTTCAACTAGTAAATTGGACATTTTTGCGATTTTTACCTCCCAAATTTAAAAGTAACTGGTAAACTAGGTAACAATGCGACCCAAGATAGAGTGGATCTAAATAAATTTAGATGAAAGCAGTCATGCTAGCTGCAGGGGTAGGGTCACGACTTGCCCCTGACGAGACAGAACCTTCGCCTAAAGTCTTATTGCGTTTTGGCGGCAAATCTTTGCTTGAGCATCATCTTGAAATCTTCCAGCAACACGGCATTGACGAGTTGGTTATAGGCGTTGGTTACAAAAATCAGGAGATCGAACAAGAAATTCTAGATTTAGGTGCTGGAGATTTTGTAAGGACAATACTAAACAAAGACTACCTCGATGGCAGTATTGTAACATTGTGGACCCTGCGGGACGAACTGCGTTGCGAAACACAAGTCATCCTGTTGGATGCTGATATTCTTTATGATAACAGAATTCTAGAACGACTGATTAAATCACAACACCGTAATTCCATGCTACTTGATCGCAACTTCGAACCAGGTGATGAGCCTGTGAAAATTTGCGTCCGGGATAACGAGATTGTTGAGTTCCGAAAATGGCTGAGTACTAGCTTTGATTTCCTTGGAGAATCCGTTGGTATGTTTAAATTATCCCATGATATGGCTTGCCAAATCATCGCACAAACTGAGCTTTATTTGAATCAGGGTCGCCGCAATGAGGCCTATGAAGAGATAATTCGGGATGTAATTTTGACCTCGCCTCGAGGTATCTTTGCATACGAGGACATCACTGGCTTGCCTTGGATTGAGATTGATTTTCAGGCCGACGTCATGCAAGCAAAATTGAATATTTTACCACGTATTTTAAACGAGAAAAAACAACTCCAGGGACTGTCAGAGCCGACTTGATCATCTATAAAAATAAAGTTTGAGACTTATGAACAATTTTGAAGCACTCGCGAGCAACCCCGTATTGGGTGGCCTAATTGCTGCCACCCTCTACGTAGCAACCTATCTGTCCTTCATTCGCCTATTACGCTTTCCCCGCAACTGGATCCAACCCAGTCAGAAAGAGGTTTTAACAACAGGTCTTTTAGGAATTACTACCATCGCGTGGGTATCCTTATCGTCGATTGGGCCAGATTTGAACTACTTGCTAATTGCGACCAGCTTCATCGTTATAATGGCGTTTATCATAGCAGCTCCAGCACTTTGCTTCCAACCTGCAAATAAGGCGTTGGAATTTTTAGCAAGACATTCTGAGCATGCAGGTTTGTGGCTAATCGGGCCTGCCCTCGTTGTCTGCTTGATAATTCCAGGTAGCAAGCTTCAGTCAATGTTGCTAACCGCCATTACTATTGAATTACTTTGGCTTCTTCGCCAGTATTGGGAGAAGCGAAATAAAGTTATTTATCCCTTAACTTCTTCTGATTGCTCTGTATTCAAAATACACGCCAGAGGTGATCTGAAAGAATTTTGTCAAAACAATGGTATCAAAGAGCTAATAGTATCAGAAAGTGATTTCAGTTGGAGAGGTTGTAGCAAAAACACGGCTCCTTGTCCCTTTAACCTCTATGTAAATAAACTTGGCCTCAACACTGCTCCCTGCTGCCGCGAACACATGCGTGACATAAGCCATTATGTCTCAAAATGCCTGCTTGAAATTGGGGCCATACACTGGCTAGAGGGCGGGAGCCTCTTGGGCGCTGTAAGAGAAGATGGTAAACTTCTAGAGTGGGAAGACGATATCGACATCTCAGTTCTACTCGATGAAGATATTACCTGGGACATTCTGTCAGACCAACTCGCTGAAAAAGGCAAGAAAGATGGCTACTTCGTCGATACTTTCGAAGAGAAGAGCCTCATATCCGTTTCGTTCGACGCGCCCAAGCCATGGCCTTTTAAATGGGAGCGCAATCGTTTGCGCGGAGAAATTCGGGTGGACATAGCGATATATCGGCGAGCGACAAATCGTGGGGTGGTCGTACTCGAAAGGCAAAGCCCAAAAGGTGTTATGCCAGCTACGGAGAACGGCGCTTATGGTGTACCGCTAGAGTTAGTATTGCCTACTTCCAAAATTATCTTTGAGGGAGGCAACATAGCGTGCCCTCATGATTCAGACGCTTATTTACGACTACTTTACGGCAACTTCCAAGAAATTGAATATACCTATATTAATCCAGCAGCAGCAAGGAATAGGCTGCTAGCCACTACAGTCAAATAGATATGAAGCAAAAATAGATGCAGTTAGAGCGGCGGCTGGTTCAGCTGTAGGCATGACTTCAACAGTTGGCATGATGGGTGCGCTTGCAGTCGAACATGATTAATTAATTGGTTGGGCGATTAGCCCAGCCAAATTTTTCGTATTTAATGAACCAATATTAATCTGTGGCAATTCACAATTTGACTAGAAGTTTCCAAGATAATTGGACTTGACCAGAGCCTAGATTTGTAGCGTTTGTGTGGTCATGAAAATTTCTGAAGATAGAGATACTCCAGCCGGTCTTGCCTTTGCCGTTTCCGCCTATGTTATTTGGGGATTTTTGCCTCTTTACATGAAGTTGATGGATCATATTCCCGCAGCCGAAATTGTGGCGCATCGGGTCATTTGGTCTGTGCCAATTGCAGGCTTAATTTTGGTTAGTATGGGTCGGACTGCGGACCTACGGGCAGCGTTGCTTAATCCTCGCATGCTGGCTATGGGACTACTTACAGCGTCCATAATATCACTGAATTGGGGTATATATGTCTGGGCTATTAGTTCGGGCCACACTCTCGATGCTGCTTTAGGCTATTACATCAATCCACTCTTCAGTATCGCACTTGGTGCCGTATTTTTGGGCGAGCGGCCCAGCCGTTTGCAAATGTTTGCCATCGCCCTGGCAATCGCAGCAGTTATTGTATTAACGGTGTCCGCAGGAAAAGTTCCGTGGGTCGCCATCGGACTATTTGTGAGTTGGGGTTTCTATGCTTTATGCAAGAAGCAGCTACCAGTAGGGCCAAATCAAGGATTTTTGCTTGAAGTTTTAATACTGCTGCTGCCCGCCATGGGATTTGTCACTTGGCTATTAATAAATCAAAAGAGTCATTTCATCATCTTAAGTTGGTATGACACTGGACTTTTGCTGGGCTGTGGGGCCGTTACAGCTACCCCCTTAATGCTATATGCAAATGGAGCAAAACAGTTGCGCTTAACATCAATCGCAATTTTACAATATATTGCTCCAACAATGATTTTTCTTTGTGCGGTATTTGTGTTTGATGAGCCTTTTGGTCATGCTCGTATGATTGCTTTTCCCATGATTTGGGCTGCACTATTGATCTATTCAGCAACTTTAATTGGCCAAATGCGTAAGAAGGTGCCGTCAGGCAAATGAGAACAAGCATCTGATCGCACTGCATTACCTTTTTTCAATTGATTTGTTTTTGCACCTGTTAACCTTTGGTTCATTTTGTTTAACAATAAATGTTGAAGAAGGTAAGAAGCCATATAGCGTTTCGTTTTGAACTCGACGGTCATATTCAGCAAGCAGGGCATCAGCTAATGTAAATCAAATTTCACCGCGCTCTAACATTCCTTTTCCAGCAGCTTCGATTCACATCCTCATACCATTTCCAGTTACAACCCTACTAGTCACTTCAAAGTGTTCGATTTGAAATCGAAGGTATTTAATGCCATCTCTTTGTTTGGCAAATTTGTAAGAGGCCCAGAACTTGTAGACTAAATCATAAAACAAGACGTTGAGTTCTTGATCAAAACCGGTCGGACAGGAAACAAGCCAGTGAATGGAGTTTCTAAAGCTAAACCTCACTCTGCTGCTTGCTGGGTTTCAATGAAGCCACCTGACTGGCGTTTCCAATATCGATGGTACAATCCGCCCAGCTCTAAGAGTGACTGATGAGTGCCAGTTTCAACAATGTGGCCTTGATCGATTATAATTATGCGATCCATTTTGCTAAGGGTCGATAGACGGTGAGCAATTGCGAGAACAGTTTTTCCTCTCATCACGCGCTCGAGAGCGCTTTGTATTGAAGACTCTACTTCGCTGTCGAGAGCGCTGGTTGCCTCGTCCAGTACTAAGATAGGAGCATCTTTTAAAATCGCTCGAGCCAATGCAATTCTCTGGCGTTGACCACCAGAGAGTTTGACACCCTGCTCACCCAAATGCGCTTCATAACCCCGACGGCCTTTATGATCTTGAAGTTGCAGGATAAAGTTATGCGCCTCAGCTTGTTTGGCCGCATCAACTAGCTCTGCCTCACTTGCAGTGGCCCGCCCATATAGAATATTGTCCCGTGCTGAGCGGTTAAACAGCGCCGTTTCTTGTGTCACCATACCGATCTGATGACGCAAACTTTCCTGTGTTACTTTGCGCAAATCTTGGCCATCAATTCGCACAGTACCTTTCTCAGTATCATAAAGCCTAAGCAAAAGTGAAACTAAGGTTGATTTGCCTGCACCCGAGGCACCCACTACACCAACCTTTTCCCCTGCAGCAATCGACAGCGAAATATTATCAACCCCGCCCACATCACGGCCGTACGCGAAGTGTATTCTATCAAAATCTATTTTGCCGGAAGGCACTCTCAGACGCTTCGCATCTGGCGCATCGGTCAAATCGTGAGGAGGTGACAAGGTACTGATGCCATCCTCAATCTCTCCCAGATTAGCATAGATCGTCATTAAAGTATAGCTAACCCACCCTGTCATCTGCGACAGGCGCAAGGAGATCGCCCCCGCTACCGCGATATCACCAGCACTAATGCTACCAGTACTCCAAAACCATAGGCTGCCTCCAACCATCATCACCGGCAAAATACCCCCCAAGCTGTTTAGACAAAACCGGAACCAGGATGCTACCGTACCATAATCAAGTGAACTGTCACGAAATCCACGCATGGCCTCAAGAGCGGCCTGATCTTCATGTTCGTCATGTGCAAATAGTTTCACTGTTTTAATATTAGTGACCGTATCAACAATCTGGCCTGTCACCATTGCACGCGCGCTAGCCCGCACACCAGAACGCTTGCGGATTAAAGGCATAAAATATTTTATCAACGCTAAATAAGTTAACAACCATAGGCACAGCCCAACCGTTAATGACACATCCACCGAGGTCAACATCAACGCTGCTCCGATCACTGAAGCCAGCGCGAACAGTACAGTATGAAGGATCTCGACCACCACATCGGTCACCGCACGTGCCGTTTGCATTTCTTTTTGCGCAATTCGACCCGCAAAGTCATTGTCAAAGAACTGGACCGATTGCCCCAACGTCCAGCGATGCAAACGCGACAGCACCAAATTTGATACATTTGGGGTTACAACATTGGTCTGCATAAAACTAAAAATACCGAAAAAGATTGGCCGAAGCACAAGAAAAAATAACACGCCAGCGCCAAACAACCATAAGTGATCGCCAAGAGGACTTTGAGATGAAGAAGCTAGGGCGGCGTCTACCAACATACCCAGCATAAGTACCGCAGAGACTTCCGTTATCCCGGTAAGAATAGACGTAAAGCCTGAAAGGGCCAGGACTTTAAAGCTACCTCTCAGAGACCAGTAGAAAAAGCCCCTTAAAGTTGTAGGAGGTGGCCCATCTGCAGGCGCCATATGATCAATCCAATTCGACGGCTTCATGCAATTGCCTCAACATCTATGAAGTCACCAGATTTTT
>JAFMEA010000167.1 GCA_017856985.1 Planktomarina sp. | reverse complement strand
GATCTCACCGGTAGGTGACACAAACAATGGACGCCCCAAATTATCTGTAGCTTGCGTCGGTGTCTTTATTTCAGTGGTGTTTCCTATTCCCAATGGAATATCTTGCAAACCAAATCGCAGAGCGCCATCAATTTTAAAAGTCGATGTGTCACCCATTGTACCTGTTGTGAACACAAAATTATTGTTCGCAGCATTGTAGCTAACATCCACACCACCGACTGGCTGCCCCGTAATCGGATGCTGCATTTGATTAATCCTTGCTTCCAAAGCGGTAGCCATCGTTATGCCAGTATAGTTTTTCTCTGGCAGTTCAATGAACGCACTTACTCCATTGACAACAACATTAAATCTATTCTCGTCGCCCACAGTCGTAAGTGTGAAGGCATTTTGCATGTCAACAAGTGCCTCAGCTCCCGTCGCAACCGCTGGAGTAGATCTGATACCAGTAGCAGCAGTATAGCCAACCTCACCCTCACGTGGAAAGCCAAGGACCTGGTTTGTACCCGCACCAATCTTGTGCGCCGTGTATGCTGCTGCATCAGTGGGGTCTTTTTCCCCCAAGATGGTTAATTTATAGCGCCCAATGCTAATGTCAGACTTAGATTGGTTCGCAGAAACACCTTGCACGCTGTTGGCTGCTAGCGCCTCACCAGTAGACCCACTCTTAAATTCAAATGCATTATTGACGGTATCAAAATAAACATCCATGCCGAAGCGCTGGTTTTGAGCCTGCACAGCAGGACCATCATTTATAAATGAGTTGCCAATCGCTTTATCGTCGCCCGCAAGGCTAATGTCTTTATTATTGCCGTAAGCCTGAATACCTATACCGTTCGTACCTGCTGAAAGAACCTGACTATAAACAGTAAAGTTATTCATCCCAATGCCAGTGCCCAGTCCCAACTGCGCGTTATCAGCATCAAATGTTAACCGTTGTTCTTTATCATCATAATTTATTTTTATTGCAGGATTTCGATCATCAACCCAATTAGTGCTCAACGTATTTGTATTGAGTCCCAAAGTAGACAACGCTTCGCCAGACGCTAGTGTCCCGGTAAAAGCCAGCGCAGCTCCACCAGCATTTGTTGTTGTGGTTTGGGCCGCTGTTCTTTTAGCCGATGCGCCGATTTCTTGAACAACAATTTTGTTGGTATAAAAAGCTTCATTTACACCATCCACTAGGCCCTCAGTATCCTCAAAATATGCGACAATGTGATCTGACGGTTTTGCTAAAACTTGGATTGGACGCTCGGTAGCTGCGTTAATGGCCGGGAAGGTCGCACCATTCATAGCATAATCTAATGTTACTCTGTAATGGCTAGCAGACGCCCCAGTTGTTGTCACTTCTGTGACTGCAATATCTTTGTCACCAAACATGGCTGTCATCGCACTTGTAGTTTTACCACCAGCAGGAAATTGCATAAACCGAACCGTTTCAGGCGTAAGTGTGAACCCAGTCGTCGGAACCTCAAAATATGGTTTTCCAGCATGTGGTGTGCCAGCGGCGTGAACACCAAATCCACCTGCCAGTCTTGCTGCGACATTGTTATCATATGCTTTTACGGTAGGTATATTAGCAGCAGCTCCTGTCGCATCATTCGAGTAAGCTAAATACCTTGAAGTAGTCACTACAGCGCCAACAGCATTATTGGTTTTGTGAGTTACAGTTGCAATATCATTACCTGTAATTCTTGCCACAGGAACACCGGCAGCAGGGATAGCGGTGTTGGGAATTGTACCAGATACGAGTTTTTTGAACAATCTACCATCAGCTTTAAGGGCTGCAACATTTGCTGCATTTACGCCAGCGGCGCCCGCCCCGCCAACTTCATGAATATACGCATTCAATTCATCATTTATCCGAACCTGTGCGTGGCTTAAAAAATTTGATTGAGTCATGCCAGCCTTAGCTTCCGCTGCGGTGTTGACTATAGATGCCTCATGCAAGTCTACTACAATCGGCGTTGCGAGCCCTGTAGACAAGCCGTCACCAGTCGTAACCTTCAAATCAATACTAAATTTATTATCGACATCGTCAGTTAGCTGAATTTTTTTATCGTCTCCAAACGCATTTTTAGTAGCCACTTCAACCGCCGCAGCCAATTGAGTGCCGTTATATGTCCCAGGAGGGATGTCAATTGAGACTGGACCGCTTGCATCTACGTCAACTAAAAGAAAATCTTTGCCCCAAAAAGTTGATCCAGTTGGATTAGCTGTACCGTTAAGAGTTTGATATTCACGAGTGGCCTTAAATTGAAGTGGATCAGTTACAATCGTGACAGTTCGGCCATCACCCAAGAATGTTTCAATCCCATTCGACTTAAGGGTCGCAGGCGTTGATTCAGTGGCAGCTCCAAGGGCATCAGCCTTATAAAGAGGAAACCCCTTACCCTCTAAAATGTAGGCGGGATCCTGCGGGAGGTTAGTTTGTTGCCCAAATTTATCAATATATAAAGCGGCCCCTTGCGGATCAACAGCACGTGTAAGTCTAGGAGTTATCTCCAGGCCATCCACCATTAATTTAGTATCATACTTAAACGTTGGATCCGCATCTGTAGAACTTTGCGTTTTCAAATAAAATACAGTAGCGGATTGAGGATTCCCTGAACGATCAAAAATAGTCACCGATGAGTTGGATGTGTATGTTTCAGGATCGTCTGGATCAAAAATATTATCCGCAGGCAATACTGGAGAGTCAGACGAAAGATTTACGCCCATTGACATCGTGGTAGTTTGCTTCGGCTCACCATACTCAGACTTCAATTGTAGCTTATTTGACCCGGACAACGTTTTGTCAGACACAGCACCATCGTCATCCAC
>JAFMEA010000166.1 GCA_017856985.1 Planktomarina sp. | reverse complement strand
TTTGGTTGGCATCCAAAACCTTTTGAACGGGCAGATCGTGCTAATGAGGGGATCCATAAATTGCTTGATTCAATACAATATCGGCATCGAACCAGCCCAAACAACTCTGCCTTTTCAGTAATGTTAAATGCAGATGACCCAATCCCAGAGAATCAGATGTATGCTAATATTAAGATTGCAATTGGTGGTGGTATCAATGAACCGCGCGATGCATTGAACACTATTATTTATGGATTACTGACAAATCCAGATCAACTGGAAGAGGTCAAACGGCAGGAAGATTGGGTTAAGGCATTTGAAGAAGGCATAAGATGGGTAGCACCCATTCAAATATCATCGCGGGTAGCAAAAATAGATACTCAAATTCGGGGATGCTCTATCCCCAAAGGTGACACCCTTATGACTATTCAGGCCAGTGCAAACTGGGATGAGGATCTGTTCGAGGATGGAGAATTATTTAATGTCTACCGCCAAACAAATCCTCACCAGGCATTTGGGAATGGTCCGCATTTCTGCCAAGGAACGCATGTGGCGCGCAGGGCTGTGGCTAAAGTTATGCTGCCTATGTTATTTGACAGATTTCCAAATATGAAAATCCCAGATTTGTCTGCCGTTGTTTGGCATGGGTTTGGCTTTCGTGGTCCAACGCAATTGCCAGTATTACTGCAGTAATTTTTATTTGAAAAAAACTTTCTTAGGATGAACCTACTGCTGGTTGGTTTAATTCATGAGTGATTAAAAAACAAATTAGTAAAACAGAAATCCACTGTATTTTTACGGTATTGCCACGGCATTTATTTTTTCTAATACTCATCCTATGAAACACATGAATGTCCAAGATAAAACTGATCTGCTCTTGTACGAAATTGACTCGAGACGAGACGATCTGATCTCGCTGACCCAAGACTTGATCCGTATTCCAACACTTAATCCCCCTGGTGAGAACTACAGAGAAATTTGTGAATTTCTGGATCAACGACTTCAAAAACATGGGTTTAGTACTGAACTATTGCGTGCCCATGGGACCCCAGGTGACAGTGAGAAATTTCCACGCTGGAATGTTGTAGCACGCAGAGAAGGCGCCAATCGGGGAGACTGCGTTCACTTTAATAGCCATATTGACGTAGTGGCAGTTGGTAGTGGTTGGACACAAGATCCCTTTGGTGGTGAATTATTGGGTGATAAAATCTATGGACGCGGTGCATGTGACATGAAAGGTGGCCTCGCTGCCTCAATCATTGCGGCAGAGGCGTTCATTGATACCAACCCAGACTTTCACGGTGCAATTGAAATATCTGGTACGGGGGATGAAGAATCGGGTGGATACGGTGGCGTTGCATATTTGGCGGAGAAAGGATTTTTTAATCCAGAACGAGTTCAGCATGTGATAATACCTGAACCACTAAATAAGGACCGCATCTGCCTGGGGCACCGTGGAGGCTGGTGGGCTGAAATTGAAACATTTGGTGAAATAGCACATGGTTGCATGCCATTTCTTGGTGACTGCGCGGTACGGCATATGGGAGCTGTAATAGATAAGTTTGAGACTGAACTTTTTCCTGCTATGGCTGCCCGGCGCACTGATATGCCTGTCGTTCCTGACGGCGCACGGTCATCTACAATGAATATAAATTCAATTCATGGTGGCCAGCCAGAGCAAGATGAGGATTTTACGGGCCTTCCAGCACATTGTGTTCCAGACAGCTGTCGCATTGTAATAGATCGCCGTTTTCTTGTTGAAGAAACTTTGGATGAAGTACGTGATGAAGTTGAAAATCTGTTAGATGAATTGAAAGCTGAACGACCAAAGTTTAATTATGATTTGCGCGAATTAAACAGTGTGCTGCCCTCAATGACTGATCGTGATGCTCCTGTAGCAGTGAGCGTAGCTAAACAAATTGAAAAAGTTATGGGCAAGCAAGCGGAGTTTATAGCTTCACCAGGAACATATGATCAGAAACATATTGATCGAATTGGAAAATTAAAGAATTGTGTAGCGTATGGGCCGGGGATTCTTGAGCTCGCGCATAAGCCTGATGAGTATGTTTCCGTTGATGATATGATGGATAGCGTTCGGGTCATGGCAAGCTGCCTTGCTGATCTTCTGCTACCAAAAGAGTAACAGACTGCTAATATGAAAATAATAAATGGGAGAGAACTAATGAAAAAACCACTACTCACAGCGTCCGCTATTGCACTGATTTCCAGTATGGCAGCGGCTCAAACAGATATTACTGTTGCAATCCAACTAGAACCACCAAACCTGGATCCAACTGGTGGGGCAGCTCAAGCCATTGACAGCGTCTTATATTCAAATGTGTTTGAGGGTCTGACACGGTTTGACGGTGACGGGGCTGTTGTTCCTGGACTTGCCAAGAGCTGGACTATTTCCACTGATGGAATGGTCTACACTTTTAATTTGAATTCTGGAGTTTCGTTCCATGATGGTACGGCAATGGATGCGGAGGATGTGAAGTTTAGCCTTGATCGTGCCCGGTCTGAGGATAGCAAGAATGCCCAGAAGGGACTTTTTTCAGGTATAACAGACGTTACTGTAGTGGACCCGACAACCGTAAAAGTTACGCTTGGCCAGCCAAACGGCAGTTTCTTATTTAATATGGCTTGGGGGGATGCGGTGATTGTGGCGCCTGAAAGCATCGCAGACATTGCCTCCAACCCTATTGGGACAGGTGCTTTTGTCTTCAGTGATTGGGTTCAGGGTGACCGGCTAGAGCTAACCCGTAATGAAAACTATTGGGGAAATCCGGCTGCACTAGAAAGTGCTACCTTTCGTTTTATCTCCGACCCAACCGCGGCATTTGC